>CAYYZZ010000439.1:0-2214 GCA_964476235.1 uncultured Streptomycetaceae bacterium
TGTTCCTGCTGCAGGGCGAAGGCAGGCGGCGCTGGCGCGTGAGCCGCCAGCGCGATCTCGATCTGGTGGCCGGCGCGCCGTTGAGGATACTGCGCCGCTTCCGCCCGGCGCGCGAATGGATCCTGGAAACAGGAGACATGCTGTACCTTCCCCCGCGCTGCGCGCACGACGGGATCGCCGTGGGCGGCGGCTGCATCACCTATTCGATCGGCTTCCGCGCGCCCGACGCCCAGGAGCTGGGAGCGCGGTTCCTGGATGACCTCCAGGACCGCCTACAGCTTTCGGGAATCTACGAAGACCCGGGGCTCAAGCCTCCGCGCCACCCGGCCCGGCTCGGCGACGACATGGTGCGAGATGCGCAGGGAGTTCTGCAGCGCATCCGCTGGGACAGCGGCGACGTGGCGCGATTTCTGGGCCGCCATCTCACCGAGCCCAAGCCGCACGTGGTTTTCTCGCGGCCCCCACGCCCGCTGTCGGCGCGGGCGTTCGCCACGCGCATGGCGAGCGCGGGCGCGCAACTCGCGTTGCCGACGCGCATGTTGTTCCGCGGCGCCACCTTTTTCATCAACGGCGAAGCCCACCCGGCCGGCACGACTGCGGCACGCTTGCTGGCCAGGCTCGCCGATCGCCGCTCGCTGCCGCCGCAGTCCCGTCCCGATCGCGAATCGGCGCAGCTGCTTTACCAGTGGTATCGCGCCGGTTATATTTGCCTCGGTGATGCGTGATGGGAGCGCGTCGAGGGGCGGAAGAGGGGCCCCGAGAAGTTTCTGGGGGATCTGACCCCCGGTGACGCGCAGGGCGGCCGACGCGATTGAGCCAAGATCTTGCGATGACATGTCAGAGGACGCCGTTGGGTGATGAGTAACGAGAAAACCCTGGCCGTGGAGCAGACCGGCAATCTTCCGAACGCCGAGTACCGCCGCTTCGAGGGCATGCGCGAGTACGAAGCGGTCATCGATGGCCTGATTCCGCAGACCCAGCGCATCATCCGCGTCTTCGACAAGGGCCTGTCGCGCGCCTGGAATACGACCCAACGCTACGAGATGTTGCGCCAGTTCCTGCTCGCGAACCGCACGACCCGCCTGCTGATCGTGGTGCACGACGCCGAGACGATCGAGCGCGAGTGCCCGCGCGTGGTGGACCTGGTACGGCAATTCAGCGCCGCGGTCAGAATTCACCAGACGCTGAATCTGGCGAAGCAGATCTACGATCCGTTCGTCGTGTTCGATGCCAATCATTACGTGCACCGCTTCCATTACCGCTCCCTGCGCGCGGCCCAGGGCACCAACGACCTGGTCGGCACGCAGCAATTGCTCGACCGCTACGCCGAGATCTGGGAAGCATCCGCTCTCGCGGTGACCGCCGACACCAGCGGCCTTTAGAATCCGTGAGTCGTGATTCGTGATTCGTGAATCGTGATTCGAAGAACCGACGGGCTTGACTGGTCCGAATCGAACTTGCGAATGGCCGCTTACGAATAACAAGGCTCGCTTTTACAGGTAAGATACATGCCCGGCCAGGAAACCCGGCCTTCGAACCGGCATTATTGTTCGAATCACGAATCACGAATCACGATTCACGAATCACGCCCTTTATGAAAATCTCGAAGATCCAGACCCAGCTCGTGCGACTCCCCGCCGATGAGCCGCTCGCCGGCGGTCCCGCCGAACCGGGCGCGACGCGCAACATCGTCACGCTGCGCGTCCAGACGGACGCCGGCGTGGAAGGAATCGGCTATACCTTCTTCGGCGCGGCGCTCACCGGCGCACTCAAGCAAGCGGTTGACACGCTCGGCGCCCTGACGGTCGGCGAGGACCCGTTGCGCACCGAGGCCATCGCCGCCAAGCTGCGCGCCGCCTCCGCCGGCTGCGGCCCGGGCGGCATCCTGACGCTGGCGCTCTCCGCGATCGACATTGCGCTGTGGGACATCCGGGGCAAGGCGCTCAACCTGCCGCTCTGGCAGATGATCGGTGGGTCGCGCGAGCGGGTTCCGACCTACGCGAGCGGCGCGCTGATGCGCAACTTCCCGCTGGAGCACCTGGTGAAGGCGGGACCGAAGCTCGTCGAGAAAGGTTTCCGCCAGATGAAGACGCAGCTTGCGCTGCCGGGCGACACCACACCTGATCTGGAGGTAGCCCGCATCCGCCGAATGCGCGAGAGCATCGGCCCGGACATCGACCTGATGTGCGACATCAACCAGCGCTGGAGGGTCGA
>CAYYZZ010000440.1:0-2195 GCA_964476235.1 uncultured Streptomycetaceae bacterium
CGCTGCAGGCGCGTCACCCGCGCCCAGGTGCGCTTGAGATCGTCGCGCACCTTGATACGAAGGCGCCCCACTTTCTCGATCTCGAGCTCCACGAGGTCGCCGTCCTGGAACGGATTCAACCCGCGGTGATTGGTCCCGGTCGCCAGCACGTCGCCCGGCTCGAGCGTGTGGATCGAACTCACCCATTCGATGCAGCGCGGGATCTTGTGCGCCATGTCGTCGGTATTGAAGTTCTGCATCAGCGTGCCGTTGACCGACAGCTTGATCTGCAGCTTGTGCGGGTCGGGGATCTCGTCGGCCGTCACGATATAAGGGCCCATCGGGGCGAAAGTGTCGCGCGACTTCATCTGGTAGAAGGTGTTGCCCGTGGGCGGCAGGCCGCGCGCCGAGCCGTCTATGAAGCAGGTATAGCCGAACACGTAGCCCATCGCGTCCGCGGCGCGCACGTTGCTGGCACGCTTGCCGATGATCAGGGCGAGCTCCGCCTCGCCTTCGAAGATGGTAGCGGGCACGTCGGGCAGCACCATCGTGTCGCCGTCCCCGATGACGCCGCTTGGCGACTTGTGGAACGCGTTGATCGGCGCCGGCTCCGGGCGCGTGCCGTCCTCCATGTAATTGACCGCCATGCAGTCGATGTTGTGAGGCTTGGGCAGCGGCGGGCGGATGCGCACCTTGGCGACCGGCACACCCTTGCCCGCGGCGGCGGCCTTGGCCAGCGCGGCCTTGTACTTTGCGAAGCGCCCGATCAGCCCGCTCATTAAGCCGTGCGGATCGGTGTGCGGGATGTCGCGCACCACCTTCGACACGTCCACCACGGCGTCGCCCTTCAGCACGCCCAGCTTGAAATCATCGAAAAACATCAGCTTCATTTTCCCCTCCCGTTGAAATGCGTGGTGATACGCGGCTAGTGCCGTTCCAACTCTCTGCGGCCAATCCAGCTGGTTCTGGAGGACCCGATTGTCGCGGATAAGCAACCGATATACGCCAGGAATTCGAGTTGGAACGGCACTAGGAAAACAAGTTGGAACGGCACTAGTTTAACCCCCGCCGGAGGTGTTATTGTCCGCCGGGTGTTCCACGCCGCCGCTATTGACACATAGGGTTGCCACAATAGGGTCCATCGCCGGGGCGGCCGGCTGCGCTCGACGGCACGTCGCTGCATAACCTCGAGCCGGAACACGGGAAAACGGAGGCTGCCGATGTTCTCATTTTCTTTCCGGGCTGGCGTCTCGATGATTGCGCTCCTCGGGGCGGCCTCGCCGTCGCACGCACAGCAGGCCGCGTGGCGTCCCGAGCGGACGGTGGAAATCGTGGTGCCGGCCGCGGCGGGCGGCTCGATCGACGGCACCGCGCGCCTGATCCAGCGGGTGCTCCAGTCGAGCCGCATCGTCGAAGTCCCCGTCATCGCTGTTAACAAGGCGGGCGGCGGCGGGAACATCGCGACGCACTATCTCGACCAGCACGCCGGGGACGGGCACACCCTGCTCGCCTCCACCATGAGCCTGATGACCAACCATATCCTGGGGCGTTCGACCACGACGTATACCGACTACACGCCGCTGGCGACCCTGTTCAGCGAGTACATGACCCTGGTGGTGAAACCGGACTCGCCGCTGAAGACGGCGCGCGATATCCAGGAAAGGCTGAAGAAGGACCCCCAGTCCCTGAGCATCGCCATCGGTGTCGCGGTGGGCGCGACGAATCATCTGACGGTCGCCCTGCTGATGAAGGCAATGGGCATCGATGTCCGCAAGCTCAAGACCGTCGTGCTCCAGACCAACGCCCAGACGCTGACATCCATCATGGGCGGACATGTCGACATCGCCTCGCTGTCCGTCGGCGCCGCCGTCTCCGCCGCGCAGCAGGGCAAGATGCGTATCATCGGCGTCACGTCGGAGAAACGCGGCGAAGGCGCCATGGCGGCCATCCCCACCTGGAAAGAGCAGGGCGTCGACGTGGTCTTCGCCAACGTGCGGCTGCTGGTCGGCCCCAAGGGCATGAGCCCGGCGCAGGTGGCCTACTGGGACGCGGCGATGGCCAGGGTGGTCGCGACCGAAGACTGGATAAAGGAAGTGGAGCGCAATGAAGCAACCCTGGATTACGCCGGCAGCAAGGAGAGCGCCCAGCGCATGGCGCGGCTCTACGGCCAGCTGAAAAGCGCGCTGATCGACGCCGGACTGGCGAAGGAATGACAG
>CAYYZZ010000441.1:0-2157 GCA_964476235.1 uncultured Streptomycetaceae bacterium
CGTCGCGATGGTGCTGCTGACGGTGCCGGTGGTGTTCCCGGTCGCCATGGCGCTCGGGATCAACCCGATCCATCTCGGCATCATCATCACGCTCAACGTCGAGACGGGCGTGGTCACGCCGCCGGTCGGCCTGAACCTGTTCGCGGTGAGCGGCACCTCGAAGATCCCCCTGATGCAGGTCCTGAAGGGCACCATTCCGTTCTTTATCGGCGATCTGACCGTGCTGGTCCTGGTGATTTTCTTTCCGGGGCTGGCGACCTGGCTGCCGGATCTGCTCATCACAGACGTCTTCAAATGATTGCGGGCCCAACCGCCCGCAATCATCAATGAGAACAACAAGGCATTTGCGGAATCGCGACTCGAGTCACGAGTCACAACTCACAAGTCACCGATCCATCGCCTTGCCGGAGAGCCACACGCGCTCGATCTGCGGCAGCGCCTGCTCGATCCGCCGGCCGATCTCCTCGTCGGTCAGCGAGCTCAGGGGGTGGGCGATCACGACGGCATTGAGTCCGGCCATGCCGAGCGCGTCGCGCTGTGTTTCCGCCTCGAGCACGAATTCGGTCGTGACGATCGCGGCCGTGGGACGGCCCCGCGATTCCAGCATCACCGTGTCGTGCATACAGCACGACGTGCAGGACCCTCAGTCGCCGATGGCGGTGAGGACGATATCGTTGCTGGCCGCGATCTCGGCGAGCAGTTCGGGCGTGGCGGCGAGCGCGAAGCTCTCCTTGCGGTAGTAGTTCACCGCGCCGAAAGCGTGCTTTTCCGCAAGGCGGTCGCGCACGCCCCGCAGCAGCTTGTTGGCGTTCCACTTGGTATTGTCGAGGAGGCCGAGCCGCAGGCCTTCGAGCTTTTTCACGCGGGGTGATGTCGTCAGTGGCGCTGTTTCCACCACGCCGCGCGGGTCGTACACCGGTGTCGTATTCGTCATCGTGTCCTCCTGCCGAAAAATCTCTCTCAAGAGCGAAAATCCATTCTGTCACTTCCGTGTACTTCCGTGTGATTCCGTGGCCAATTTGGTTTTATCTGCGTCTATCCGCGGTCTAATTCTGCTTTCGAGGCTTGAAACAGCCTCTTGGGGCCTTACTCGATGCGAATGCCGGCGAGCTTGACGATCTTGCTGATCTTCTCGATCTCGGCGCGGACCAACCGGGTGAATTCCTCCGGCGTGCTGGGTCTTCCCTCCTCGCCCTGATTCAGGAATTGCTTCTTGATGTCCGGAAGCTCCACG
This sequence comes from uncultured Streptomycetaceae bacterium, assembly GCA_964476235.1. Lineage (GTDB taxonomy): Bacteria > Pseudomonadota > Gammaproteobacteria > Burkholderiales > SG8-41 > SG8-41. The sequence continues at coordinate 1,235 of CAYYZZ010000441.1, forward strand.
ACGCGCGCGATCTCCTTGCTTACCTGTTCGACGACCCGCCGCGGCGTCCCGGCGGGCGCGAATACGCCAAACCACGCCTGGAACTCGTAACCCGGCAATGCAGCCTCCGCGATCGTCGGCACGTCGGGCAGCACTGGCGTGCGGCGCGCGGTGCTCACTGCCAGCGCCAGTAACCTCCCGTCCCTGATGAACGGCAACGCCGGCACCAGCGGCGACAGGAAATAATCTATGCGCCCGGCAATGGTGTCGACGAGCGGTTCCGGCACACCCTTGTAGGGCACGTGCACGACGTCGATGCCGGCGGCAAACCGGAATTGCTCCCCATTCAGGTGGGTACCGCTGCCGACTCCGGAAGAGCTGAAGGTCAACTGCCCCGGCTTCTGCTTGGCGAGCGCGATGAGTTCCTTGACCGACTTCACGCCGAGCGATGGCGCCACCACCAGAAGGCTTGTGCTGATTACAATCTGGCTGACGGGCGCGAAATCCTTGAGAGGATCGAAGGGGAGCTTCGAGTACAGCGCCGCGCTCATCGCAAAGGCGATGGAGTGCACCAGGAGTGTGTAGCCATCGGGCGTGGCTTTGGCGACGATGCCGGACCCCAGCGTACCGCCCCCGCCGCCCCGGTTGTCCACCACCACCTGTTGGTTCCAGTTGTCGGTCATCTTCAACGCGACCCGGCGCGCGAGAAGGTCGGTCGCGCTGCCGGCCGTGAACGGCACGATCAGGCGGACCGGTTTGGTGGGGAAATTCTGTGAAGTCTGCGCGACAACACCCGGTGCAGCAGCGGCCGCAATGCCCGTTACGACCAAGGTCGCGAACGTCACTCTTTGCAAAGCAAACATAGCGCCTCCTCTATTACAGGTAACAAGTGCCGTCCACGCACTCCGGCCCGCCCGCCGGTTGCGTGCCGCCCACGCCGCGCA
>CAYYZZ010000442.1:0-2154 GCA_964476235.1 uncultured Streptomycetaceae bacterium
GTACATGTCGGCAAGGTCCTGGTCGCTAACGTGCTTTTCGGTGTACGGCGGCATGCCCTGCCGCGGCTTGCGCACCTGCATGGCGAACGCGGGGTAAGGGAAGGGATTCGGGTAAATCTTCGGTCCCGAGCCGCGGTCTCCTCCCTGTCCCACGGTGCCGTGACAGGTGTAGCACAACTGCTCCATGTAGACCGTTTTGCCGCGCTCGGCATTGCCCGTAGGCGCGCCGAGGCTTTGCGCCGTCTGCGCAGCCGCGCCGCCAGACACTGCAAGTCCTCCCGCTAGAATCAGTATCCACTTCCACATATCTCCCTTTGCCTCCCATCACACGTCAGTCGTCCGTCGTCCGTCGTCAGTCGTCACCGCGCCGAGCGCGCTGGCGCTCAACGCCCTTGGGTGACGACGTCAACCAGCGCTGGCCGGCCATTCTTCACTTCCGCTACGGCGCGCTTCAGCGCCGCGCCGATCTTCGATGGATCCGTGATCGGCCCTTCCGCCCACACCCCCAGGCCCTGCGCCACCTTCGCGAAGTCGATGTTGGGATCAGTGATCTCGTTGCCGATGCGCACCGTGTCCTGCCGCCGGTGGTGGAGCGCCGCCATGCGCTGCACGTGCATGATTTCCTGGTGATAGCAGCGGTTGTTGTGCATCACCATGAGCAGCGGGATCTTGTGGTGCGCGGCCGTCCACAGGGCGCCGGGCGCGTACATCAGGTCGCCGTCGGGCTGGACGGTGACCGAGAAGAGGCCCTTGTCCTTGTTGGCGAGCGCGGCGCCCATGGCGATCGGCAATGATCCTCCTACGCCGGCCCCGCCGGTGCCGCCCAGCATCTGGTGGTACTCGGTCACCGGCCACAGTCGGCGCGCCCAGCTGATGCGGTCGCTCACGGCGAGCGACCACTTCTCGTTCTTGACGGCGTTCCACATCTCGGCGGAGAGCCGCCCAGTGCTGACCGGGCTTGCGTCCCAGCCATTGGCGGAGGCTTCGCGGTCGCGCTCCTTCATCTGTTTGTGCAGCTTGGCATAGGCCGCAATGCGTTGAGCGCGGTCACCGGGCGCGGCGCTCTTCACCGCTTCGATCAGGTCGGGCAGGCTCGCTTCCGGATCGCCGCTGATCGCTAGATCGACCGCCTGGTAGCGCTGGATGTCCTGGTAGTTCGATTTCAGGTACACCTCCTGCATCGAGATGGTGATGACCTTTGCGCCCGGCTTGGTGGTCGACCGGTAGGTCTTGTAGGGATCGCTGAACAAGTTGAGCGCCCCCCACACGTCGTTCACCTCCAGCAACAGGATCACGTCCGCCTCGCGTACCATCGAGGCACGCATGAAGGAAAGCTCGAGATCGTGGGTCGTCGGAAAGTTGACGCGGTTGCCCTGGTCCACCACCGGCGCGCCCAGCGCTTCGGCGAGCTCGACCATAAGCTTCACGCCCTGCTGCGAGCGCACCGCGCGGTCGGCGATGATGAGCGGCTTCTCGGCCGCGACGAGCAGCTTCGCCGCCTCGCGCAGGGCGGCGGTATCTCCTTGCGGCTGGGCGGGCCGGGTCATTTTCGGGATGCGCAGCGGCCCTGCGTGCTGGATCCCGTCTTCCTGCAACTCGATGTCGCAGCAGATCATCACCGGTTCCATCGGGGCCGTCATGGTGTACTTGTAGCCGCGCACCGTCGATTCTGCGAAGTGCTGCAGCGAGGCGGGCTGGTCGTCCCACTTCACGAAGTCGCGCACGAGCCCAGCGGGGTCCTGCACGCTGTGCAGCCATTCCACGCCCGGGCGGCGCTTGTCGGCGCGCGCGCCGTTGCTCGCGAAGATCATCATCGGCACGCGGTCGCACCACGCGTTGTAGATGCCCATCGTGGCGTGCTGCAGGCCGACCGTGCCGTGCATCATGATGCCAAGCGGCTTGCCCGCGGCCTTGGCATAGCCATGCGCGATCCCGGCGGCCGATTCCTCGTGCATGCAAGTGAGGATTTCGGGATTCTTGTTGCCCAGGTGGTTGATGATGGACTCGTGCAGGCTGCGAAATCCCGACGCCGGGTTGATGGCGAGGTACTGGATCCCGATCGTCCTCAACACGTCGGCCATGAAGTCCGATCCGGGGTTGGTGATGAAAGTCTCGCTCGGCAGCTTTTTCTCCGCCGCGGGCTTGCTGGCGGCG
>CAYYZZ010000443.1:0-2149 GCA_964476235.1 uncultured Streptomycetaceae bacterium
CCCGGCCCGCTAACAATCCGGCGACGAATCCGGCGGCGGCGCCGATCAGGAAAGTATTGGTGCTGACCGTGCGGTAATAGCGTGGTTCGATCGAGCGCGCCTGCGCGACGTAGCGCACCTGCTGTTCTCCGCCCGACGATTGCCAGGTCAGCTCGACGCTCTGCCGGGATTCGTTTTCCTCGGTCGCGGTGAACGAGGCCTCCGATTCCCCGATACGGATGCTGGCGGCGCGTTCGGGCAGCAGCAGGCTCGCACCGGGGCGCTTGGCCGCCACGCTTTCCCATTCGCCCCACGGCACGACCAGGTAGTTCTTCGGCTCGGGCCGGTTCCGGTCGCCATCGTAGGCGATGACCGGAAACTGCGCGGGCGGCGCCTCGCCGGGCGCCATTTGCAGCGCCCCTGCGTAAGAGATGAAGTAGGTCATGAACGCCGTGACGGTGAAAAATACCATCAGCTCGGCGATCAGGATGGCGGCGCGCAGCGCGGCAGGGTTCATGCCAGAAAGTATCTCAAAAAACCAAAAGCTGAATTAACCACAGATAAAATTCGATACGGTCGAAATTATAGCGTTTGTTCCCGGCGGCTCAGGCCAGTTCTTCAAATGCCTCGCGGATTGCCGCCACGCGGGCTTTCACGTCGGGCAGCTTCAACTCGATGCGCAGCCGGTCCTGGCCGGCGAGGCGGTAGTGCTTTTTCTGTTGCACGAGTTTGAGCACCCTGGCCGGATCGATCGGCGGCTTCGGGACGAACTGGAGCTGGATCGCCGAGTCCGATGCGTCGATGCGCGCGAGGCCGAGCGGTTTCCCGAGTATGCGCAGACGGTGGCACTCGATAAGCGCGCGCGCGGGCTCGGGCAGGATGCCGAAGCGGTCGATCAGTTCCTCGCGGAGCCGCTCGAGCACCTCGACCGTCTCGCAGTTCGCGAGCCGCTTGTACAGCACCAGCCGCTCGTGCACGTCGCTGCAATAGTCCTCCGGCAGCAGGGCCGGGACGTGCAGGTTGATCTCGGTCGAGACCTCCAGCGGCGCGGCAAGGTCGGGCTCGCGCCCGCTCTTCAGCGAGCGCACCGCGGCATCCAGCATGCGCACGTAGAGGTTGAAGCCGACTTCCTGTATCTCGCCGCTCTGGGACTCGCCCAGGACCTCGCCCGCGCCGCGGATCTCGAGATCGTGCATGGCGAGGAAGAAGCCCGAACCCAGCTCCTCCATCATCTGGATCGCCTCCAGCCGCTTCTTCGCGCTAGCGGTGATGTTGCCCTCGTCGGGCAGCAGGAGGTAGGCGTAGGCCTGGTGGTGCGAGCGGCCGACGCGCCCGCGCAACTGGTGCAGCTGCCCGAGGCCGAACTTGTCGGCGCGGTTGATGATGATGGTGTTGGCGGTCGGTATGTCGATGCCGGTCTCGATGATGGTGGTGCAGAGGAGCACGTTGAAGCGCTGCTGGTAGAAGTCGCGCATCACGTGCTCGAGGTCGCGCTCGCGCATCTGGCCGTGCGCGGTGCGGATGCGCGCTTCCGGCAGGAGATTTGCGATCGACTCCTCGGTCTGGACTATCGTGTCGATATCGTTGTGAAGGAAGTAGATCTGGCCGCCGCGCTTCAGTTCCCGCAGCGCCGCCTCGCGGATGAGCGGGCGGCTCGTGCGCGCGACGAAAGTCTTGATCGCCAGCCGCCGCTCGGGCGCGGTTGCGATCACCGAGAAATCGCGCAGGCCTTCCAGCGACATCGCGAGCGTCCGCGGGATCGGCGTCGCCGTGAGCGTGAGCACATCCACTTCCGCGCGCAGGGCCTTCAGCCGTTCCTTCTGGCGCACGCCGAAGCGGTGCTCCTCGTCGATGATGACGAGCCCCAGGTTCTTGAACTTCACGTCGCGCGAGAGCAGCTTGTGCGTGCCGATCGCGATGTCGATCTGGCCGGCAGCCAGGCCTGCGATTGTGCCGGCCGTCTCCTGCCCGGTGCGAAAACGCGAGAGTTCCGCAATCTTCACCGGCCACGTGTCGGCAACCTGCGCGAAGCGGTCGGAGAAGGTGTTGAAGTGCTGCTCGGCGAGCAGCGTGGTCGGCACCAGCACCGCGACCTGCTTGCCGTCCGCGACGGCGACGAACGCGGCGCGCAGCGCCACCTCCGTCTTGCCGAAGCCCACGTCCCCGCAGA
>CAYYZZ010000444.1:0-2146 GCA_964476235.1 uncultured Streptomycetaceae bacterium
TTAGCTGTTCATTTGCATTCAGCAATTCGACACCATAGACCGTTCCGTCCGGGGCAATGTCAATGTTCAGGGCAAGGGTTTCTTCGCGCATAGGATCAAATCAAGCCCCGGAATATCCTCGAAGTCCTTTTTGTTTCGCGTAAGAAAACCATAACCGTGCTGAATCGCCTGGCTCGCAAGCCACAAATCCTGGACGCGGTACCGATGGCCGCCGCCAGCCATTTTGATGTGTGCCGCCAGGTCGCCGAAAACCTCACCGGTGGTTCCGTCAATAGGCAGAAGCGGCTTGCGTTGCAAGCGGCGGAGCGCCGCCTGGCGCTTTTGCCGAATGCCTGGGTCTGGAGCGGTTTCAACCCCGAACCTGAGTTCGGCGATGGTTACCGGGGAGAGGTATACCGGGGCATCGCCTGTGACTGCGGCGACATCGGCGGGCGCCAGCATTCCCCTCTCGACGTCGATCCAGATGCAGGTATCGATCAGGAAGCCCATGGATCACGCATGCCTTTGTCAAGCCGACCTCCTCCCAATGCCGATCTGCTGTTTTTCAGCCACGCGGCGGCGGCATCTTCGGGCAGTGTCCGGTATAGATCGGCCATCGCTTCGAGCGCGGTTTGCCGCGCAGGCCCCGGCAGAATGCGCGCAACCTTTTGATGATTGCGCTCAACCACGATTTCCTCCCCCTCGATGGCCAGCCGATCGAGAACTTGCCGCAGGTTGCGCGCAAGTTCGGTTGCGGTAATCGTCTTCATAATCAGTATCCCAGGCAGCGTATATGTAAAGTACGCATTATATCCTATTTTACTGATTTATTACTCCAATGCAGGTAGCCGCGCAGGGTGTCGAGCCGGGAGGCTTGTTCAGGGTTTTGCCGCGCCCTTTGGCCAGCCTCTCTTATGAATGCCCAGATAATAGCCAGGAAACCTGCCACGAGTGCCGTCAAGATCACGATAAGACTCCGCTTTGGCTTGGATTTCCTTTCAGGTTCGATCGCCTTGTCCATTACCTGGATCAAGGCAGCGTCCCTGGCCTCATCAATTTTGGCTGCCTCAAACTGCTGAGTAAGCAGCTCCGTAACCCGCTCGTCATTCCGGTGGCAACCGGAATTCAGTAGCGTTTTTCCTGGTCCCCGGCTGTTGCCGGGATAAAAAAGAAGGCGTGAGGCGGAATCCACGGGAGCCCCCTGCGTTCTATGCCGCCTTCTTCACCCGTACTTCAACGCGCATGCCGGCGTGGCCGAGCATCTTGACCAGGGCATCGAGGCTAAACTTGTCGATCTTGCCGCGCAGCAAGTCGTTTAGCCTCGGTTGAGTGACGCCGAGCGCGCGCCCCGCATCACTCTGCGTCATGCCGCTGCGCTTTACGAACCGCTCGATACGGGTCATCAGGTCGGAGCGTAGCTGCAGATTCTGCGCCTCCTCTCGCGAGAACCCGATATCAGCGAACACGTTACCGCTGCCTCGTTCCATTTTCAGCTGTTCCGTCACTTTTGCTTCCTCTCATTCACGAGCGCGCGAAACCGGTCCCGGGCGAGTTCGATATCCGGCTTCGGCGTGCGCCGTGCTTTCTTCTCGAAGGCGTGGATCACGTACACCGCCTCCGGGAACTTCGCCACGTAGATCAGCCGGAAGGCACCGCCCTCGCGCACCCTGATCTCGTTGACACCTAGCCCGATAGAGGGCATTGGCTTCCAACTATCGGGCTCCAGCCCGTCCTGGACCCGGGCGAGCTGCCGGCCAGTCCGCTGGCGGGCGAGTGGCGGGAAGTCCTTCACCGCCTGCCGGCTGTCCCCGAGCCACGTTACGGGCTTCCTGGGCATTATCTCAAAACTGATATAAAAATCAAGATTAGCAAGCTGTCGAAAGAGTCGTCAAGAGATATAAAGGTGTCATTCTGGCGATTTGACCCTGTCGCCCCGGCCCTTGGACTCGATCCGGGGCTGGAAAGTAGCGCCTTTCGTCGTAGTAGTCTCGAGCGCGGGTGCGCGTCCAACCCCGGCGCTCAAGCGAGCGCAGGTGCTGGAGGATGGCACGCAGCTTCTCCGCCACAATTAGCGCCAGCGGAGGTACTGGCGCAGGCTCTCGAGCCGCGAGGCGGATTGCGGGTCGCGACGGGCCTTCTCGTGGGACTCCCTTACGAAGGCGAAGAT
>CAYYZZ010000445.1:0-2141 GCA_964476235.1 uncultured Streptomycetaceae bacterium
CTATCCGTCGCGCCCGGTGCGATTCCTTGTGGGGCTGCCGCCGGGCGGTTCGCCGGATCTCATCGCGCGCACCGTTGCGAACGGGCTGGCTGGCACCTGGCCGCACAACGTCGTCGTAGACAACCGTCCGGGCGGCGGGCGCAACCTCGTCGGGGAGACGGTCGCGAAGAGCGCGCCCGACGGCTACACCTGGCTGTTGACGAACGACAACATGCTCACCGTGAACCCCCATCTCGGCAAGACGCCGTTCGACCCGTTCAGGGATTTCACGCCCGTCACCCTGCTCGCGCGCCTGCAGTTCCTGCTGGTGGTCCATCTCTCGGTGCCGGCGAAATCCGTGCAGGAGCTGGTGGCGCTCGCAAAATCGAAACCGGGGTCGCTCAATTACGGCACCTCCGGCAACGGCAGCGCGCAGCACCTCGGCACCACGCTGCTGCAGCACCTCGCGGGGATCGAGATGACGCACGTGCCGTACAAGGGCGCGGGGCCGGCGCTGGCGGACTTGCTGCCCGGCCGCATCCAGGTCTGGATCGGCGCGGCGAACTCACTGCTGCCGCACGTCAAGGAGGGCAGGCTGCGCCTGCTGGCGAGTGTCGGGCCGCAGCGCTACCCGACGCTGCCCGACGTGCCGACGATTGCCGAATCGGGCGTGCCGGGCTACCGCCACGAAGTCTGGGTGGCGCTGACGATGCCGGCGAAAGTCCCGCCGTCCATCGTCGGCAAAGTGAATGCGGACGTCTCCCGCGTGCTCAACGCGCCGGAGGTCAAGACGCGGCTCGCTCCGTTGGGCATCGAGGTGGCGACCGGCTCGCCACATGCGCTCGCGCAACTGATCCGCGACGACTACGCGCGCTGGGGCAAGGTCATCAAGGCCGCCGGCATTCGGGCTGACTAGCCCGAATGATGAGGCGTGACATGATTTGGCGTGACGTGATGAGCCGTGACATGGTGAATCGTGACATGGTGAAGCGTAGCTTTGTTGCCTTCACGCAGTATCACGTCACGCCGCACCACGTCACGCCGCACCACGTCACGATTCACCTTGTCACGCGGCATCAATAGTATGCCGCCTTCGCCCCCGGCGGGGGCGAGTAGCGGAAGGTGCCTTTCTTGAGTATCGCTTCCTGGCCGCCGTTCTTCTCGATGCAGGCTAGCTGATCCGCCCGCGCAAGCCGGTCCGCCGCTTCGGGGTCCACGACTTTCCGCAGTTGCGCCTCGCATTCGACGCACGCGGCCTTGAACGCCGGGTTGCGCCCGAGGTCGTTGCGCTCGTGCGGATCGGCCCCGAGGTCGAACAGCATCGGCGGCATTCCCACGTAGTGGATGTACTTGTACTGCCCGTGGCGGATCATGTACGACGCGGTAATGGCGCCCGCGGCGTGGTACTCGGAGAGGATGGTCCGCTGCGGGACTTTGCCCTGCGCGATGTCGAGGAGCGATGCGCCCGGCAGGTCGCCGTCGCGCGGATCGGGCCGGGCGCCGAGCGCGTGGATGAAAGTCGGGAAACCGTCCGCCAGCGTGACCGGCGTATCGCAGACTTTTCCTTCCGGCACTTCCGGGCCGGCCATGATCATCGGGATGCCCGCCGACTCCTCGTACATCGTGGACTTGCCCCACAATCCGCGCGTGCCGAGATTGTCGCCGTGGTCGGACGAATAGACGATGCGGGTGTCCTGCGCGAGGCCGGTTTCCTCGAGCGCGCGCAGAATTTTGCCGATGTTATCGTCGAGGAACGAGACGAGACCGAAGTAGGCCGCGATCGCGCGCCGCACCATCGGCTCGTCGAACGGCTCGTCGAAGCACAGGCACTTGCGCATCGCGTCGATGAAGGGGTGGCGCGGGCGCTCGGCCGGGTCGTACATCGCCGGCCACGGCACCCGGTCCTCGGGATAGAGATCGAAGAACTGCGGCGGGGCGATCAGCGGAAAATGCGGCGAGACGAAGCCCACGTACAGCGCCCAGGGCTTCTCCCGGTGCCGGGGCGCCGTGTGCTTGAGCCATTTCACGGTCTCGTCGGCGATCGAGCGGTCGTAGCGGGTGTAATCGGATTCGCCGGGCCCGGCTTCGGGCCCCAGCTTGAGCGAGCCCGGCCGCCGCGGCAGCTCGTCGCGGATCAGCCCCAGCAGGTCGCCCACGCCGTT
>CAYYZZ010000446.1:0-2117 GCA_964476235.1 uncultured Streptomycetaceae bacterium
TCATCTGTAGAAAAACAAGAAAGAAATGGACAGGATTAACAAGATTCACAAGATTAGAACTTCGCGGGGTCGAGCGCCAGGACGCTGTCGGCACCAAGAGTCACTTCGCGGGCGAGCGTGGCCGCCTTCGGCAGCTCGTGCTCGGCGTAGAAGCGCGCCGTGGCGAGTTTTGCCTCGAGGAAACCGTGGTCCGCGTCCGGCTGCCGGAGCCGCTCCTGCGCAACGAGCGCCGCGCGCGCCATCATCCAGCCGCCGCCCACAGTGCCGAAGAGCTTGAGATACGGTACCGCCACCGCCGCCACCGCCTTCGGATTCTTCGGGAACGTGTTCACGATCCAGCGCGTCGCCGCTTCGAGATTGTCGACTGCCTCCTTTAAATTGACGCGCAGGGAAGACGGTATTTCTCCCCTCGCGGCAAGCTGCGCGTCAATTTCACGCATCGCGCCGATCACCGCCAGCGCGGTCGCGCCCTGCTCGAAGCCCACCTTGCGGCCGACGAGATCGTTCGCCTGGATGCCGGTGGTGCCTTCGTAGATGGTGGTGATGCGCGCATCGCGCAGGTACTGCGCCGCGCCGGTCTCCTCGACGAAGCCCATGCCGCCGTGAATCTGGATGCCGGTGGAGGCGACTTCCACGCCCTGCTCCGTGCACCAGCCCTTCACGACCGGCGTCAGCAGGTCGAGCAGGCCCTGGTTGCGCCTTTTTTCCGCGGGATCGGGATGATGCTTCGCCTTGTCGAGAGTGGCGGCCGTGAAATACGCGAGCGAGCGCATCGCCTCGGTCTGCGCGCGCATGCTCATGAGCATGCGGCGCACGTCGGGATGGTGGATGATGGTGACGCGGTCGCCGCCGCGCTGGCCGATCTCGCGGCCCTGCACCCGGGTCTTCGCGTATTCGAGCGCGTGCTGGTAGGCGCGCTCCGCGACCGCCACGCCTTCCACGCCGACTGCCAGCCGCGCGTGGTTCATCATCGTGAACATGTATTCGAGACCGCGATTCTCCTCGCCGACGAGGGTGCCGACTGCTCCGCCGTGGTCGCCGTACGCGAGCACGCAGGTCGGGCTCGCGTGGATGCCCATCTTGTGCTCGATCGAGACGCAGCGGATGTCGTTGCGCTCGCCCGGCGTGCCGTCCGGCTTCGGCAGGAACTTGGGCACGATGAACAGCGAGATGCCCTTCACGCCCTCCGGCGCATCCGGCGTGCGCGCGAGCACGAGATGCACGATGTTCTCGGTCAGGTCGTGCTCGCCCCAGGTGATGAAGATCTTGGTGCCCTTGATGCGGTAGTGGTCGCCCTCGGGCACTGCGCGCGTGCGCACCGCGGAGAGGTCAGAGCCCGCCTGCGGCTCGGTGAGGTCCATGGTTCCGGTCCATTCGCCCGAGGTAAGCTTGGGCAGCCACGCCTTCTGCTGCGCCGGCGAGCCGTGGACCTTCAGCGCCTCGATCACGCCCGAGGTGAGCATGGGGCACAGGCACAGCGCCATGTTGGCGCTCTTCCAGATCTCCTGCACCGGCGTCGCGATGAGGTGCGGCAGCCCCTGCCCGCCGTACTCGGGCTGCCCGCCGAGGCCGTTCCAGCCCGCCTCGATGAAAGCGCGGTAGGCCTCCTTGAATCCCCTGGGAGCGGTGACCTTGCCGTCGGCGAGCTTCGCGCCCTGCTTGTCACCCTCGCGATTCAACGGGTCGAGGACTTCCTGCGCGAATTTCGCGGCCTCGCCCAGCACCGCGTCCACCAGCTCGGCGTTGACTTCGCCATGGCCCGGCAGCGCCGAGACTTCCGAGAGCCCGGCCAACTCCCGGATCGCGAATTGCATGTCCTTCAATGGCGCGGTATAGATCGACATGCCTTACTCCCGTGAATCGTGATTCGTGAATTGTGATTCGTCCAAGGCGCGCAGCGAATCCGTAGCGGAGACTCGATTCACGACTCACGACTCACGAATCACGCTCTTACAGTTCCTGGGTGAGCTCAGGAACCGCCTTGAAGAGGTCTTCCACGAGCCAATAATTGGCGACGGCGAAAATCGGCGCTTCGGCGTCCTTGTTGATGGCGACGATCACCTTGCTGTCCTTCATGCCGGCCAGGTGCTGGATCGCGCCCGAGATGCCGACCGCGA
>CAYYZZ010000447.1:0-2110 GCA_964476235.1 uncultured Streptomycetaceae bacterium
GCCAGAGCTGCGCCTTTGCTGCCGGCTCGATGGTCGATCCAGGCGTTCAAGGACCGGGTCAGCACCGCATGCATGCGGCTTACCAGCGGGCGCATCACAATCGTGGGTGCGCGTTACGATTCATAACCAAAGTCACAGAGCTAGTGCCGTTCCAACTTGTTGTGCCTATTGGCAAAGAAGTCTGCTGGCCTTAGATCAAGCATCGTTAGGACCCCTGAGGACCCCTGCACTTATCAAGAGATAGTTGGAATGGCACTAGCGCCCGAGCAGTTCGCCCGCAGGGTTCAGCGATTCGACCCGATCGAAGGCGATGGCCACCAGCGGCGCGCCGATCAACAGCGGGACGAAGAAACCCCGCGCCAGGTACAAAGCGGCGGACAGCGCGAGAACCGCCAACACCCCGGCCGCCAGGTGAACGCGCGAATCGCGGAGCGCACGGGCCGCGACCGCCGCGGAATCCGCGGCCGGGGTGCCTGCCTCGTTCACAACGGGCCGACTCAGCCGTCCCGCGCGTCAGTCGCCTAACGCTTCGCGGCCAGAAAGCCGATCAACACTCCGGCTGCAATCGCCACACCGACGGCGGTCCAAGGATTGCCGCGTACGTAATCGTCTGCGACGGCGGCGGTTTCCCTTGTCCTGTCGAACACCGGTTGCGACACGTCTGCCAGTGTGGCCTTGGCGCGCCTCAATTTCTCCTCGAATTTCGTCCGCACCGCCGTGAAGCCTTCGCCCGACACCGTCGCCGCAGCCTTCAGCAGATCCTCGCTGTCGGTGATCATGGTCCTGAGATCGCTGGCCATCCTGCCTCTGGCCCGATCGAATTCGTGCACCGCCCGATCCATCATCGCTGTCTCCTTGGATTGCCGTTAGGTCGTACCCTGCTCCTACCGCAGCCGCATGTCGTTCTTGACGGACGTCACGCCGCTGACGCCGCGCGCAACCTCGACCGCCTTGTTTATATTGGCCTGGGTGCTCACAAAGCCGCTCAATTGCACCGTGCCCTTGAAGGTTTCAACGTTGATTTGGAGGACTTTCAGCGAAGGCTCGTTGAAGATTGCCGTTTTCACTTTAGTCGTGATGACGGAGTCGTCGATGTATTCCCCCGTTCCCTCCCGCTGCGGCGTGCCCGCGCAACCCAGCATGGACACCAGCAGGACGGCGAGAAAAAAGGCGGAAAAATGCTTGAGTAGTTGCATGGCTGAATTCTCCAGAAAAATGTGAAACCAAATTGCGTTGACCTCGATGCCTCCGAAGGCTGTGTGATCCTTACCGCCTCGAGAGGCCCCACCCGTTGCGGTTGCGACTCACGATCTCCTGCTGCTACGCATGCCGGTCTTCAGGTGTCATTTGTCATTATGGCAATTGTCTGCCTCGTAAAATGCGCGTTCTGTGCGGTAGCGTACATACGGTGCACGATTCACGCTGCCTCACTTGAAGTGATTTATTTCCTTATTTCCTTCATGCGCTTCTGCCAATCGGTGAGCTGCTTCTCCGCTTCATCCTTGGAGCAGCCATATGTTTCCTGGATCTTGCCGGCAAGCTTATCGCGCTTGCCTGCAATCACGTCGAGCTGGTCATCGGTGAGCTTGCCCCACTGCTCTTTGACATTGCCCTTGAATTGCTTCCAGTTGCCTTCGATGCGATCCCAGTTCATTTTCATTTCCTTAAGGTTGATTGACTATCGGCACCGGTCGCAACCCCGGCGGCATGGCAAAGCGTTACCGGCATGCCTGCGCTCAACAGCCGCGGGCAGAGGCATATTTCTTTGGCGGGGCAACTTCTCTATTACCGGGTTTGCGGGCGCCCCATCATTCAGACCATGGTCGCCCTCTCCCGGGGCTTTCTCTGTACGTTGGCGCACGTAATGCGGAATAATTCGCCATTCGCATAAGGAGAGCGTCAAAACGACATGGGAACTGGATGGGCGGCGCTTGACGCCATGGTGTCGCCATCCGTCCTGTTATTTATTCAGCAAACCGGTGCCGAGCGAGATCTTCGAAACAAGATACCTGGCCCCGCCTCCCGCCGGGTGACCACCCTGGACAAAAATCGGGGCCCGCGCGGGACACAGTCAATGTCCTCCTGAAGTGAAATAGTTTCTCCGCAGCCT
>CAYYZZ010000448.1:0-2098 GCA_964476235.1 uncultured Streptomycetaceae bacterium
GGCTTCGCGCCCGATGCCTTCACGGCCTTCGCCCATTTCGCAATTTCCGATTTGATGAACGCGGTGAACTGCTCGGGCGTGTCGCCGACGAACTCGGCGCCCTCGGCGCTCATGCGGTCGCGGATATCCGGCGCGGCGATGGCCTTGATGGACTCCGCGTGCAGCTTGGCGATGATGTCGCGCGGCGTGCCCGTGGGCACTGCCATGCCGAACCAGGAGCCGGTCTCGAAGCCCTTCAGCCCCTGCTCGTCGAGGGTCTGCAAGTCTCCCGCCGCCGCGACGCGCTTCAGGCTGGTGACGCCCAGCCCGCGCAGCCGCCCGCTCTTCACGTGCGGGATCGTGGACACCATCGCGCCGAAGTAGATCTCGATGTGCCCGGCCACGACGTCGATCAGCGCCGGCGATGCGCCCCGGTACGGGACGTGGATCATCTTCACGCCGGTCATGCTCTTGAAGATCTCCGCGGCGAGATGGTGCGGGCTGCCGATGCCGGTCGAGCCATGCCGCAGCGCATTGGGATTGGCCCTGGCGAGCGCGACGAGCTCCTTCGCGTTCTTCACCGGCACCGAGGGATGGCATACCACGATGCCCGGCACTTTCGCGAAGTTGATGATGTAGGCGAAGTCCCTGAACATATCGTAGCCAAGCTTGGCAAACAGTGTCGGGTTGATGGCGTTGGCGACCGTGGGCATGAACAGCGTGTAGCCGTCAGGCGGCGATTTCGCCGCCATCTCGGTGGCGATGTTGGTGCCGCCGCCCGGGCGGTTCTCGACGATCACCTGCTGGCCCCATGCCTCGGTGAGCTTCCCTCCCACTGCGCGCGCCAGCATGTCCGCCGTGCCGGCAGGTGTGTAGCCGACGATGTAGCGGATGGGCTTGGCGGGGTAGCTCGCCGCGCCCTGCGACATCGCGGGGCCCGAGACCATTGCCACGATCAGCGACAACGCGGCGGCGGCAAACGCGGAACGATGAATGATGAATGATGACCCGGTTACAGCCACGAGCCGTGTCGTTGATTTTCTGTTCATCATTCCGCATTCCTCATTCATCGTTAGGTTCATCTCAGGCACGCGCCGGCACCCGCGACCATGGCATCGACGATGCGCTTGCGCACCGCGGGATCACGCATGCGCATTTCCTCGTCGCGGTTGACGATCACGCCCGCCTCGAACAGCAGCGCCGGGATGCTCGCCGTCTTCAGCACAGCCAGGTTATCGGAATAATGCACGCCATTCGCCTCGTCGGCAAAGGGACGATTTTCGCCAAGGACCGAGTCGGCGTGATAGCGCGACGCTGCGAAGCCTGATTTCCGCATCTCGGCCCCGATCGCCGAGGCGCATCTCAAGCTCGCCCCGGCATGCGGGTTGAGGCGGGAAACGAACACGGAATAGCCCGAGAACATATCGCTGTAATTACGCACCTCGCCCTCATGCTCCCACTGCGACAGGTAGCGCGGCTTTACCGAATCGTGATGGATCGAGATGAAGAGGTCCATTCCGGCGGCACGCGGAGCACGTCTGCCAAGGTCCTCGGCCAATCCGTAATCACCGATCAAAATCACCCTGTGGCCCGCGTGCCGTAAGGCGGCAGCAACCTCGCGCGAGAGTTGCAAGTTATATTCGAACTCGGCAACGCCGCGCGCGCTGATCACGCCGGGGTTCTTCAGGTAATGCCCGACATCAACCGCGATGTTCGCGGCGAATGCCGTCGGCGCGAACCACAACCCCAACAACAATACGAACCGCCAAGACGCCAAGACCGCCAAGAAAGCCCATAACGAAAATAGATTCAAAGACAAACCATTATGAATGAGGGCAAGGCGTCACAAATCTCAACTCACTCCGCTTAACGTGTGTTTCACCAGCGGCCGAAGGCCGTCTGGTGCAAGCGATAGTTGGGCAGCAATACTGCAATCCGAAACGAGAGCGCTTGGCGTGACACGGTTCAGAGACTGTGCATCATTCGGCCTTGAGGCCGGCTGCCTTGATCATCGGCCACCACTTGTCGATCTCGGCCTTGTGGTGAGCGAAAAGCGCTTCCGGTGTCTGCTGCTCGCGCGCGGGGATTTCCTGTCCGAGATCGGCGAATCGCTGGCGCA
>CAYYZZ010000449.1:0-2094 GCA_964476235.1 uncultured Streptomycetaceae bacterium
GCATGCAGCCGCGAGGCCTCGGCAAGCGAGTCGTTCCAGCGTACCGGCCGCGCCGATTTGAACGCCCTGTTGCCGCAGTAGCGCGGCGTGGCACGAGCCTGGTTGACGAGGTCGAGCACGCGCTGCCCTGCCGCTTGCTCGGACATCCCCACCGACGGCGCAAACGGCGCCGCCATCACGATCCAGACCTGGCGCGCGTCCAGGTAAACGCCGACCTCGGTCAGCGCGGCATCCTGCAACCGCTGGCAGTAGGTTGGTCTTGCCAGGATCTCTGCCGCCTGCGCGCCGACCCCGTCACCCGTGATGCTAAAGGCGTTGGCACGTGTCGCCTGGTACCCGACCGCGTTCAGGCTTTGCTGTAGTTTATTTCCCCGCGCAAGATCTCTGGCGACGCGCTCGAGCGCGGCCTGCGGCTTCAGCGGAGGCAATTTTTCCGCGACGGCACAATTGCCTTCACCCGCGCGCAGCCGGTTGATCGCGATGTAAAGATCGATCGCCGCCGCCTCGAAACAGACGGCAAGCAAAAGCAGACCGGAAAGAATACGAAAGCGCATGGTTGTGGGCAGCAGATAGGGCCAATGATATTCAGACTGCCTGTTGGGCCAAAGTTCAGCCCACGCCACGCGCTTACAAAGCCTTACAAATTCGTGGCGATTCGGCGCAACGGCAAGTAGCATGGGTAGTTCCTCTACTTCATGAGGGACTGCAACGGCGTCTGGCTAGTTCTCTTTCGCCGCAGCCGGCGCTGGGGCAACGGACTGTTGCGCGTCGCCTTTGAAGATCCGGCCGAGCGCGCCGCCGATGCGGGCGCCGATCCCGGTGCTGGTGCCGGGCAGCACCGCGGCACTGATGGCCGCGGCCGCGAAGGATCCCGGCGACACCGAGGCCTTTGGCTTGTCGACCGGCCCGCTCACGGTAAACGGCACCCCGACCCCGCCCTCGGCGAGATACAGCGTACCGCTGGCTTCGACCCGACGGCGGTAGATCGTGGCCTCGCCAGTGGCGGAGTACTTGCCCGAGCGCGCCTTGAGCCCGGTGTAGATCGCGCGCATGCCCTGCTCTGTGTTCTGCGTGTCCAATTGTCCCGTCAGTTCCTGCAATGCGGTCTGGCCGTCGCGCTCCTTGCCGAGCGTGCTGATAGCCTTGTCCAGGTCGAAGCGCAGTATCGTTGCCGGGCTGACCGAAAACACGGTGCGCGTGTGCAGCGAGCGCACCAGCTCGCCCACCGAATTGCCGTCGGCCGACAATACCGTCTGGCCCGAACCTTTCCCGCCCACGGGTGACCACCGGTTGAAGGTGCTCACCGCGCTGGCCACCTCGATGTCACGCGGGGCCAACTTGCCCCGCAGGCGCATAGCGCCGCTCGTGGCGGACTCCAACGCAACATCGCCGTGCAGCGTGCCGCCGCCCACATGAATGCGCGCCTGCCAGCGGTCGGCATCGCCCTCGCGCGTCAACTTCAGCGTAAAAGGGGGGCTGACGGCCGGGCGGCGCAGCTCGGCGTGGCGGGGGCGCCAGTCCGTGTCGAAATCGATCTCGCCGTCATAGGCCACGGCGACGCCGCTGTAGAAAATCCACGTCGCGTTGCGAAACACGAAATGTTCCAGCGACACGCGGCCACCCGCGCCCGGCGTGCCGCGAAAGGCGCGCACCGAATTGCGCGGAAAGACGGCGTCCTGGATGGCGATGCGCTCGAGCACCAGCTTGCGATCCAGCACGGATCGGGCCTTGAGGTGCGCGGTGAGCTGCCCGATGACCACGGGTTGCGCCTGCTGCGTGCGAAAGTCGCTGACCACCACGATGGGCCTGGGCAGCAGCGCCCAGTGCGCGGAGCCGATGGTGACCTTCACGCCCAGCCGTTCCTCGGCTTCGGCCGTGAGCCGGGCGGCAAGTTCTTCATCGGTGAGCAGCCACCAGGCCACGGCAAGCCACGCCGCGCCCAGCACAGCGGCTGCAATCCCGAGGCCGAGTGCCCACTTTTGCCCGCGCTTCATGGATAGGTACCTTAAAGCCTGCACGCCAGAATAAATAGGGTCAGAGTCACTTTACCGCGGACTTCGGCGCGAAGAATCGGGCGAGATCTGGAACCTGCCC
>CAYYZZ010000450.1:0-2088 GCA_964476235.1 uncultured Streptomycetaceae bacterium
TTGTTCGCGGCCGCAGTCACTGCCGCGACGTAGCCGGCGTGCGTGACGTAGCGCTCTTCCAGCGACAGGCGCGGGTCACCCGCGGCCAGGCGCTGCGCCTTGGTCTTGAAAAACGGCACCATGCCGCCGACGTAATTGCATACCTGGCCTTTGTGGAACGGTCGCGGATTAGCCACATCATATCCAATGTCGCCTGGACCGGCGGTGATGTTCCAGCCCAGATACGTGCCCAGCGGCGCATCGCGCTGCACGGTCGGGATGCCGCCCAGTTCGTTACCGTCCTTATCGACCCGCGGCACCAGCATCTTGATCACGTTCTTGATCGGGGGCGGGGCGTTCGTGGGGTTGCCCGACGCCTCGCTATGATCGTATTCCGGGCCCCAGTCGTAATCGAGCACGGGAAAGATGAAGTTCTCCGCCAGGAAGATCGAATCCGGTATGCCCGGGACCCCGCTTGGAAATCCCATCGCGGCTTTGGTCGGCTCCACGAGCGTCTTCTTTGCTATGGTCGGCCATACGCTCGGCGGCGGACGCGTGTCGTGCATGACCCAGTCGCGCAAGGCAGGCCGCATACGGTTGACCAGCCCGGTGGCCGGCACCGGATTGGCCCTCAGCGTGCCTCTGCCCCAGTTGTTGCCCGGACAATTGACCGTACCGGCGGCTGCCGGATTCTCGGTCGTCGCGCCGTTGCCGCCGCCGTGCGTCGAGCTTGGAAGATAATACCTGCGCACGTTCTTCGGCAGCGGAATGTCGTTGTGAGCCGATGTGCCTACCCACGAGGTCGTCATCTTCAGGGCGAAGACTTCGGCACCGCCGAAGGTCTCGATGATCTTCGGGCAGGTGTGGGTCAATTCACAGCGGTCGAGAATACCCCTTGGCGGCAGACCCCTGACATGATCGGGGAACTGGTGCCACCACTGCGGGCCTTCGCTGCCCATCTGGTAGAGCTCCAGCACGCCGTCCGGTTGTCCCCAGCGGGAATTGTTGGCGACGCGCCGCCCGGCGATGAGCGGCCAGGCGCCTTCGTGCACGATGCGTCCCGCCTCGTCCTGGTTCATGCCGAGATGGATGAAGTGCCGGGTGAAGTTGCCCGACTGCGAAGAGCCGCGGATGATCGCCCAGTTGATCCTGCCGGCGAGCGGGTTCGGAGTGCCGAAATCGTCCGCGATTTCGTACTTGAAGAACGATCCGACATCGCGGAAGGCCGCGGTGCCGGCCCCCAGCACGTAGGGATCCTTGACCGTGTAGACCAACTGATAGAGCTTGGCAGGATCGAAGCCGTCCTTCAGGCACAACCGGACCGGCAGCGTGGTGACCGGCAACGGTGCCGCGAAGGTGCCGCCGCCGCAGAACTTCCAGTCGCTGTTCGGGATCGACGGTCCTTCGGTCACGACGCCGGGTATCGTCTCATGCAGGTGCGTGCTCAGCGTCGCCCCGGCATTGCTCGTCGGATCGACGGCGAAGTAGGGAATTGGGTTTCCCATCACGTTCAGCGGCTGCGCTCCAAGGCCGCTGCGGTTGATGATGCGGCCGAAGATCTGCCCGGTCACGCCGGAGAGCACCGGCGTCTTCACCCATTCGTTGGCGCTGGGGGCAACGGGCACAAGAGACGACGCGTTAGCGGGAACAGCCGTCGCGCCCGCGTTGTCACCCTGCCAGCCGCTGCTCAACCCCACATCTTTTTGGCCGCGCAAATCGGAAGTAATGGTGATTCTGCCGCCGCGGTTGGGCACGTCATGCCACAGCAAACCGCTGGCCGTTGACATGTCCTTGGGCTTGACTATGAAGAAGGTGGCAATGTACTCGACTTTGTCGTTCGCATTTCTCGGCGCCAAGTCGATATCGGTAATGAGAGTGTTGTGGTGATCGGCGCGATCGAGCTCGCCGAACGCGCGCCCGGTCAGCGTCTCATACGTTGCGTCCGCGGCGAGGGTCGTCGGCCCCGCATCGATGATGATCCTTGTGACGCGCGCTTCCGTGGGCGGCGCCCAAGCCAGCAGCACAGCGGCTGCCGTAACGCCGGCCAAAGCCGATCTGCGGAACAGTTCAGACAGGTTCAGTGAGATGGGTAACATGGTGAGGTCTCCC
>CAYYZZ010000451.1:0-2080 GCA_964476235.1 uncultured Streptomycetaceae bacterium
GATCGCGCTCAACCTGCGCAGCGTGTTCCTGGTTTCGCGCGCGGCGATCCCGCACCTCAAGCGCTCGAAGGCCGGCCGCATCATCAACGTTTCGTCGATCTCCGGCCGCCAGGTGACCGTCGCGTCCTCCCCAGCCTACGTCTCGGCCAAGGCCGGCGTGATCCAGCTGACGCGCTATCTCGCCCAGGAACTGGGCCCGCATGGCGTTACTGCGAACGCGATCGCGCCGATCACGACGTTGACGCCGCGCGTGGCCGCGCTGCGCACGGAAGCCGAGGTCGAGCGCATCGCCGCCCTGGTGCCGCTCAGGCGCCTCGCCGAGCCCGAAGACCACGCGCAAGCCATGCTGTTCCTCGCCTCCGACGCGGCCGCCTATATCAACGGCGTCACGCTCGACGTGAATGGCGGGCGGGTCATGATGTGATGGATGATGCGAGGGATGAGGGATGAGGGATGAAATAAAAAGCCGGCAATGCCGGCTTTTCTTTTTCTGGCAGGCGGCGGGGGATTTGAACCCCAGACCAACGGATTAAAGTTGAAGCTATTTTTCTAACTTGTTGTATTTCGGCCCACCCTCACTCGCCTGCGAGCCGTTAATTTTTCCTATCGGCCTTCACGAACTCGATGGAAGCATTGAATATTTCAATATCGTACTTGTAGTCAGCGGAGTTTTCGTGATTGAGCTGCACCCATTCCCTCGTGCTTGCCCGGCCGTTTGGCAGAAAAGGACCAACGCCCTCCTTGGAGAATTGGAGTTCCGTAGCAGTTGAGACAGGTAACCGTATTCCCACGCCGCCGCCATGGATACAAGCGAACATCTTCTTATTGATGAAGTAGGCCGGGAAGCCGGACATCTCCCCTCCTTCAACACCTGGGATTGGGAGGAGCAGAGAATCGAGGATGGCTTTGTGGCTGAGATCAATAGAATCTGTTTTCAAAGTCCCGACCCATGGATTAAAAGTCCGTTGCTCTACCGAATCGTAGAATAACAGGGCTTCTCCTTATCCGTCATCCCCCCGCCCTCATCCCTCACTTTGTAGCGTCGCCCGACTCAACGATGACCTGCTCGACTTCCCCCACTCCCGGGGCGCGGCGGTAGGCGGCGGCCTTCTGGTACTCCGGCGAGCGGTGATAAAATCCGCCTCATCGGCTGCATCGAAGAGGCCCCAATGCCGCGCGCGCTGGTCATCAGCGGATCGCTCGGCGGGCTGCTCGCCGCCAACCTGCTCGCCCGCAGCGGCTGGGACGTCGACGTATTCGAGCAGGCTAGCGAGGATCTCGCCGGCCGCGGCGCCGGCATCATCTCCCACCCCGAGCTGTTCCAGGCGCTGGAAAAGATCGGCGTCCCGCTCGACGACAGCTACGGCATCGACGTCCCGCTCCGCGCCACCCACGACCGTACCGGCGCCACGATAGCCACGCTGCAGTTCCGGCAGATCCTCACCACTTGGGGGCGGCTGCACTATCTGCTCAGGGGGGCGTTCCCGCGCGAGCGCTACCATTTCAGCTCGACTTTCCAGCGCCTGGAGCAGGATGCCGACGGCGTCACTGCGCACTTTGCCAACGGGCGGACCGCCCGCGGCGACCTCCTGGTCGGGGCCGACGGCATACGCTCGGCGGTGCGCGCGCAACTGGCGCCCGCCGCCAGGCCGCTCTACGCCGGTTACGTCGGCTGGCGCGGGCTCGCCGACGAGAACGCCCTGTCTCCCGATGTTCACCGGAAGCTGATCGACAAGCTGGTGTTCTGCCTGCCGCCGCGCGAGATGATGCTGTGTTACCCGGTCGCGGGCTACACCAACTCGACGCGTCCCGGCGAGCGCTGCGTCAACATCGTCTGGTACCGGCCGGCGGACGAGCCGCGCGAGCTGCCACGCTTGTGCACGGACGGCACCGGCAGGCGCCACGGCATGTCGATCCCGCCGCCGCTCATACGCCCCGAAATCGTGGCTGAGATGCGCCGCGCGGCCGAAGAGCTGCTCTCGCCCCAGCTCGCGGAGGCCGTGCGTCGCGCGCGGCAGCCCTTCTTCCAGCCCATCTTCGACGTCGAATCGCCGCAGATGGCGTTCGGGCGCGTCGCTCT
>CAYYZZ010000452.1:0-2079 GCA_964476235.1 uncultured Streptomycetaceae bacterium
TCGCGCAGCTCGAGCAGGACATCATCGCGCCGCTCCGGAAAAGAGGCCTGGCCCGTATCTGGTTGATGGGCATCTCGCTCGGCGGCATGGGCGCGCTGTCTTATGCGCGCGAGCATGCCGACGCCATCGAGGGCGTGATCCTGCTCGCGCCGTTTCTCGGCACGCGCGGCCTCATCGCCGAAATCACGCATGCGGGAGGGCTGCGGCACTGGCAGCCCGGGACCATCACGCCGGAAGACGATGAGCGCCGGCTGCTGTTATGGCTGCGGCACTACCGCGCCGGCGACCCGGCGCTGCCGCGCATCTGCCTGGGATACGGCACGGAGGACCGCTACGCGCCCGCGAGCATGATGCTCGCCCGCCAGTTGCCCGACCGGCAGGTCGTGACCCTGCAGGGTGGGCATGATTGGGCTACCTGGCTGAAATTGTGGGATCGCCTGCTCGATGGCGATGTGTTCTCTTCGAATGGCGCATCGGCGCAACTCGTTCCGGGAAGATCGTCATGCGGGGCCGTGCCGAAATGACGCAATCCTCCGGCCATCCCGCACCACGGGCGCGGCCATGGCGCCCGGCGCCCGCGGTCGGGCTTTCCATGTTGTTGCATGCCGTTGCGGTCGCGACGCTCATCGCCAGGCCGGCGCTTTGGCCCTGGGTCATCGGGGGGCTTGCCGCCAACCACCTCCTGTTGATCGCCGCAGTGCTGTGGCCGCGCGGGCGCATACTCGGCCCCAATCTGGTCCGCCTGCCGGCCGCGGCGGCGGCGCGCAACGAGGTCAGCCTCACTTTTGACGATGGGCCCGACCCGGAGGTGACGCCGAAAGTGCTCGACTTGCTCGATCGCTACCGGATGCGGGCGAGCTTTTTCTGTGTAGGCGAGAAAGCCGCGGCTTATCCGGACGTGGTGAGAGAGATCGCGCGCCGCGGTCACAGCCTCGAGAATCACAGTCATCGCCATTCCTGCGCGTTTGCGTTCTACGGTCTCTCCCGGCTGAGGCGCGACGTGGAATCCGCCCAGGCGGTCATTGCCGGTATCAGCGGACGGGCACCGCTGTATTTCCGTGCGCCCATGGGCTTGCGCAGCCCGCTGCTCGATCCCGTGCTGGCAGGGTGCGGGCTGCACTACGTTTCCTGGACCCGGCGGGGCTACGACACAACGTTCCGCGATCCTGAAAGCGTGTTGCAACGGCTGGCCGGCACCCTCGTCGCGGGCGACATATTGCTGCTGCATGACAGCGGCCGCAGCCGGACCCGCGACGGCACGCCCGTCGTGCTCGCTGTCCTGCCGAAGCTGCTGGACCGGATGCAGGAAAAGGGGTTGAAATCGGTCACGCTGGCCAGTGCGCTGGGAAATGGATCGTCAGGTTAGGCTGCTTTTCGATGCCTCCACGCGGCCCTACGTCGCGTCAGGACGATATGCGTCCTACTTTGCCAGGGCCAAGCTGCGCTACGACCCGGTCTATTTTTTCCTGCTGCGATGCGGCTTGCTGCCGGACCGGGGCAGCCTGCTCGACCTGGGTTGCGGCCAGGGCATCCTGTTGTCGCTGCTCCAGGCGGCGAAAGGGCGGTACCAGGCCGGCGCGTGGCCGCCGAGCTGGCCGCCGCCGCCCCTGAATCTCGACCTGAAGGGGATCGATGTGCATGCGGCCCATGTACAGGCGGCGTGCCGCGCGCTCGGCGACAGCGTGCCGGTAGAGGCGCGCGACCTGCGCGATCTCGACTTCCAGCCGTGCTCGGTTATCGTCATGCTTGATGTGTTGTTCTATCTCGGCGCAGAGGAGCAGCGGCGTGTGCTCCAAAAGGCCGCGGAGGCGCTCGGGTCCGGCGGCCTGTTATTGCTGCGCGAAGCCGATGCGGGCGCCGGGCTTGCCTTTCACGCGACGCGGCTGGGCGAGCGGCTGCTGGAGGCGCTGCGCGGCCGTCTGCGCAACCGGTTGCACTACCGCAGTGCCGTCCAGTGGGCCGGCGTCCTCGAGTCGCTCGGGTTCTCGGTCGGCGTGGAGCCGATGAGCGATGGCACGCCGTTTGCCAACATTCTTTTTGTATGCAAAAAGCGTGATAGGGGATAAGGGATAGGGGATA
>CAYYZZ010000453.1:0-2058 GCA_964476235.1 uncultured Streptomycetaceae bacterium
GGAAATCCACCGCGCCGGATGCCTTCCAGGCGATGTGGTCCACGCTGCCGCTGTGTTTGTCCTTGACGAACGAGCCCTTGGGGAAACGCGCGCCGACGTGGATGATGGGGTCCTTGCCGTCGTAGAGCCAGAGCCCGCCGAACTTGAAGTTGGGCCGGGAGCCGCTCTTCAGGCCCAGCACGTCGCCGTAGAACCTCTCGATGGCGGGCAGGTCCTCTTTCGCGCAGCGGATGTTCAGATGCAGAAAGCCCTCGAATTTCATGGTTGCCCTCCTTGACGCGATGCGCCAGATCGTTTGCTGGCTGAAATCGTAGCACAAAAAAAGCGCCACGGCGGGGTGCCCTGCCGCGGCGCTTTTTTATCCGAGGGGGACAGGGCAAAATACATGTTCATTCAATACAGGGGGTAACAGCATGTCAGGACACGGTGGCCACGTCGATCCGTCCAACAAGAGGGTCGCGCTGCTGATCGCGGTTATCGCAGCGGGGCTCGCTTTCTCCGAAACGCTGGGCAAGAGCGCCCAGACCGCCTCGCTGAGCTCCAACATCGAGGCGTCCAATTTGTGGTCGTTTTTCCAGGCGAAAACGATCCGCATGACGACGCTGCGCACTGCCGCCGAGGCGCTTGAAGCCGATCTCGCGCGCGAGCAGAACACTCGGGCGAAGGAGGCCATGGAGAAGCGCGTCGCCGAATGGCGCAAGACCGCCGCGCGCTACGACTCCGAGCCGGACACGCAGGAGGGCCGCAAGGAACTCGCCGCGCGCGCGAAGGAGGCCGAAAAGAAGCGCGACCGCACGCTCGCGGCCTATCACCAATACGAGATGTCCTCCGCCGCGCTGCAGCTCGCGATCGTGCTCGCCACCGCGAACATCATCACCGGCGTGGCGTTCCTGCTGTGGGGCTCGATGGGGCTCGGCGCTGTGGGGATAGCGTTCAGCCTGATCGGCTACTTCGCCCCGACCGCGGTGCACTTGTTCTGAAAAAACATTGAACCGCAGAGACAAGGAGAGGAACAAAAACAATAATCGAACCGCCTGGGGCTCTAGGTATTGCCTTTTGGCTATTGCCGAAAAAACGGCCGGCTGTTTCCAGCCGGCCGTGTTGTTTCAGTCTTTATTATTGATTCTCTTGGCGCGCTTGGCGGTTCAAGAAAGCCGTGAATCGTGATTCGTGAGTCGTGATTCGACCTCCGAAGTTTGCAGTTGCTGCCAACTGACGGCTGCCGACTGCCAACTATCGATTCTGCTGCGCGACCGCGGCGGAATCGAAACCCTGCCAACCCCCGCCCAGCGCCTTGACGAGGTCGGCGACCGCGGCACGCTGGAGGCGCAGCGCGTCGCTGCGGTTCAATTCGGCCTGCAGCAAGTTCCTGTCGGCGTCGATCACCTCGAGTTGGGAGAGCAAACCGTTTTCGTAGCGGATGCGGGCTAGCCGGGCGGCGTCGGCCAGCGCCACGGTGCGCGCGCTCTCGGCGTCGAACGCCTCGCGCGCCTTGACCTGCGTGTTGAGCGCCTGCCGCACCTCGCGGAAGGCCTCCTGCAATGTCCTCTGGTACTGGGCGATCGCCTGGCGTTCGCGTGCCTTGACCGCCTCGACCTCGGCGAACAGCCGTCCGCCCTGGAAGATCGGCTGCGCCAGGCCGAACGCGAGCTGCCAGATGCGCGCCGGGCCCGAGAAGAGGTCGCCCAGCGCCGCGCTCTCGCTGCCGAGGTAGCCGGTCAGCGCGATACGAGGGAACAGCGTCGCGCGCGCTTCGGAAATGCGGGCGTTGGCCGCGATGAGGCGCTGCTCCGCCTGCGCCACGTCGGGGCGCCGCAGGAGCAGATCGGACGGCAGGCCTTCGGGCACGACGGGCGCCGATGGCTCGCCCTGTTCGGTGCGGCGCGCGACGGCGCCTTCCATGATGGCGCGCGGGCTGCGGCCGAGCAGAACGGCCAGCGCCAGATCCTGCGCGGTGCGGTTCGCCTCGAGCGCGGGCAGTTGCGCGCGGGCAGCCGCGACTTCCGCCTCGAGCTGGCGCAGCGTGAAGTCGTTGATGAGCCCCGCGGTGTTGCGCAC
>CAYYZZ010000454.1:0-2049 GCA_964476235.1 uncultured Streptomycetaceae bacterium
TCCGCTACGCGAAGGTGTACCCGCAGGGGACGATACCCGAGAGCCAGGAACTGCTCGCGGAGCTGCGGAAGCTTTGAGGTCCGGAGGCGTGATGGGTGATGGGTGATGGGTGATGGGTGATGAGTTGTAGGTAAACCTTAAGCGCGTCACCGGTACGCAAACAACCCCGCCTCGGCGGGGTTGTTTGTTGGTTCAAGGAATGAGGATTTTACTCATCACCCATCACTCATTACTCAGCCTTGATGCCCGCCGCCTTCACCACGATCTCGCGCCCGATTATACCTTCTGCTTTCAAAATCCTATAATCCGGTTGCTGCCCCGACCCATCGTCCAAATCATGAACCCCCAGATCCGCGCCGCCGGCCCCTCGGCGATCAAGGTGCTCACGTCCCACAGCTCGTTCTCGGTGCTCGACGCGCTGGCGCCCGCGTTCGAGCAGGCGACCGGCCAGCAGGTTGCGATTGAGGCGGATTCGGCCAAGACGATGCTGGCCCGCATCAAAGGCGGCGAGACGGCCGACGTCCTCGTGATTGGCAAGTCCGCGGCCGACGAGCTGGCGCAGCTGGGCATCGTCGTATCCGGCAGCCGCCGTCCCTTTGCCCGCGCCTGCGTCGGCGTCGCCGTTCGCGCCGGCGCGCCCCGGCCCGACATCTCGTCAGTCGATGCCTTCAAGCGCTCGATGCTCGCCGCCAAATCGATCGCGCATACCGTGAACGGCGCGAGCGGGATGTACGTCCCGGTCCTGATGGAGCGCCTCGGCATCGCGGCGCAGATGAAGCCCAAGACCGTCACGCGACCGGGCGGGTACATCGCGCGGGTCGTCGCAACGGGCGAGGCCGAGATCGCCATCCAGCAGATCGTGGAACTGCTGGCGGTGCCCGGCGTCGAGCTCGTCGGACCGCTGCCGGACGAGATACAGAAGGTGTTCGAGACATTAGCCGCGGTCTTCACGGCCTCGAAGCGATCGACGGCGGCGGAAGCGCTGCTCCGGTTCCTCCTGGCGCCCGCCTCCGCCGGCGTGTTCAGGGAGAAAGGGCTCGAGCTGGCGAGCGAGAGGTGACGAGATACGGGTGACCGATAAGTTGGCAGTTGGCAGCCGTCAGTTGGCAGACACTGAAAACTGCCCACTGCAAACTGCAAACTTCTCTTCCCTCATCCCTCATCCTTCGGGTGATCCATCACTCATCACCAGGTGCATCAATGACTGAACGCAATCGCCCATCCGTGAAGGCCTACGCCAACACCGCGTTCCTGAACAGCAAGGACGCCCGGGCGCTCCGCATCCTGGCGGAATACCTCGAACCGAAGAGCCGCTTCGAGCGCCACGGCGTCGAGGACACGATCGTGTTCATGGGCTCGGCGCGGACCCTCTCGCGCGAGCAGGCCGAGGAGGCCTTGCGCAAAGCTGAGAGCGGCGGCGGCGACCTCGAGGGCGCGCGCATGGCGCTCAGGATGTCGGACTACTATGAAGCCGCGCGCGATCTCGCCTTCCGCCTCACGCAGTGGTCCAAGGCGCTCGACCCGAAGTCGCAGCGCTTCGTGGTGTGCACGGGCGGCGGCCCGGGCATCATGGAAGCGGCCAGTCGGGGCGCATCCGAAGCCCGCGGCATCAACGTGGGCCTGACCATCTCGATCCCAAACGAGCAGTTCGACAACGATTACCTCACGCGCGATCTTTCGGTCCACTTTCACTACTTCTTCATGCGCAAGTTCTGGTTCGCCTATCTCGCGAAAGCGGTGATCGTATTCCCCGGCGGGTTCGGCACCCTGGACGAGCTGTTCGAACTGCTGACGCTGGTGCAGACGCAAAAGACGAAAAAGCCTATGCCGATCGTCGTCTTCGGCACCGGGTTCTGGCGGGAGGTAGTGGACTTCGATGCGCTCGTGCGCCACGGCACGATCAGCGCGCGCGACCTGGAACTGTTGCACTACACCGATTCGGTTGACGACGCCTACAACTGGATCGTCCAGCGGCTTACCCAACACGCACTGGGCCGGCCGGGCCCCATGCTTTGATCAAGCATCAGGTACAAGGCTCAAGGTTCAAGG
>CAYYZZ010000455.1:0-2038 GCA_964476235.1 uncultured Streptomycetaceae bacterium
TCCCTCATCCCTCATCCCTCATCCCTCATCCCTCATCCCTCATCCCTCATCCCTAGGGGCAACCGCCCCCGGCGGGCACTCTTCGCTGCGATATTCGTCATTCCGAGTCCGCTCTCCGGACTCGATGATGCCGCCGCCCAGGCACACCTGGCTTTCATAGATCACCACCGACTGCCCGGGGGTGACCGCCCATTGGGGCTCGGCGAATTCGATCACGCAGCGCTCGGCGCCGGCGCTGACGATCGCGCACGGCGCGTCCTTCTGGCGGTAGCGCGTCTTCGCGGTGTACACCCACTGACAGTGCGGCACCGACCCGCTGATCCAGTTCAAGTCCACCGCTTCCAGGCGGTCGGAAAACAGGGTGGGATGATCGTGGCCCTGGACCACGATCAGCCGGTTGCGCTGCATGTCCTTGGCCGTGACGTACCACGGATCGCCGTCGCCGCCGCGGCTGCCGCCGATGCCCAGCCCCTGGCGCTGGCCGATCGTGTAGAACATGAGTCCCTGGTGGCGGCCGAGGAGCTTGCCTTCCGGGGTGCGCACCTCGCCGGGATCGTCGGGCAGGTAGCGGTTCAAGAATTCGCGGAACGGCCGCTCGCCGATGAAGCAGATGCCGGTCGAGTCCTTCTTGTCGTGGTTGGGGAGCCCTTCGCGGCGCGCGATCTCGCGCACTTCGCGCTTGTGCAGGCCTCCGAGCGGGAACAGCGTCCGGGCGAGCTGCGACTGGTCGAGGCGGTAGAGAAAGTAGCTCTGGTCCTTGGTGCCGTCCTCGGCCTTGAGCAGCTGGTAGAGCCCGTCCACCTCGCGCACCTGCGCGTAGTGGCCGGTGGCGATCCAATCGGCGCCGAGCCCGACGGCGTGATCGAGGAAGGCCCGGAACTTGATCTCGGCGTTGCACAGCACGTCCGGGTTGGGCGTGCGGCCGGCGCGGTACTCGCGCAGAAAATCGTTGAATACCCGGTCCTTGTACTCGCTGGAGAAGTTGACGACGTCGATCTCGATGCCGATCCTGTCGGCCACCGCCACCGCGTCCACCAGGTCCTCGCGCGAGGCGCAATACTCGCCGGTGTCGTCGTCCTCCCAATTCTTCATGAACAGGCCCGATACCTCATAGCCCTGTTGCTTGAGCAGCAGCGCGGCAACGGAGGAATCCACACCGCCCGACATGCCGACGATGACGCGTTTCCCGGCCATGGCACTATGAGGCGCGGTGGTAGAGGACATCGAGCGGGTAACGCCGCCCGGCGAGGTAATCGTCGATGCAGCGCATCACCAGCGGCGAGCGGTGGCGGGCTGTCTCGCGCCGGATCTCCTGCGGCGTGAGCCATATCGCGCGGATGATGTCGGCATCGAGGGCACGACCGGCCTCAGGCCCGGTGATCTCGCCCGTGAAAGCGAATCGGATGTAGGTCACGTCGTCGGCGCTGGAATGATATTGATAGACTCCCAGCAAACCCGTCGGTTCGAAAGCGCAGGCGGTCTCTTCCAGCGTTTCGCGCGCAACGGCGCGGACCAGCGATTCGCCCGGGTCGAGATGGCCGGCCGGCTGGTTGAAGAGCCGCCCGCGATCAGTGTGCTCCTCGACCAGCAGGAACCGGCCGTCGCGCTCGACCACGGCGGCCACGGTGACGTTGGGTTTCCAGATGAGAGCGTTGTCCGACACAGCGCGTATTGTACCGCTATGATCTGGCGACTTCCGATCAGAAGTCGCGGGGGCCGAAATGTTCAAGCCTGGTTGCGGATTTGATTCTTGCAAGGCGGATGGTTTGCGGCCGTACAAACAAAAAAGGCAGGGTGCCACCCTGCCTTTTTTCGAGAGAGAAAGCGGGATTACTTCTTGGGTTCGGCCTTCTGCGCTGCCTTCTTAGGCGCCGGGCAATTCACCTTTTTTCCGTCGACTGTAACTTCCTCGCCCGGCTTCTTGCCCTTGCAGGCCTTGGCGACGGCGGCCCTCGCCGCCTTCTTTTCATCGGCCGTCTCGGCCTTCTTCGCGTCGGCGCCTTTCTTGCCTTTCGCGCCTTCGACACCTTTCGCGCCT
>CAYYZZ010000456.1:0-2032 GCA_964476235.1 uncultured Streptomycetaceae bacterium
CGAATCACGAATCACGGAATTTCAGTTGCGGCTGAAGGGCAGCCAGATGCGCACGATGCGCGACTGCTTCGGGGCTTCCGCCGTAGTACTAGAGTCAGGCTGGGGAGCGGCAGGCGCTGCCGCCCGCGCTGCGCGTTCGCGCGCCTCGATCTCGGCTGGGGTTGGCGGTGGCGCGATTGCGGAAACCAGCACTGAACCCTGCCTGGCGCCCACTCACGGCGGCACGGGCCGGGTCTCCGGGGCGCGCGGCACGGGCTTTGCCTTGCTGTCCTCGCCGTTTTCGTCCGGCGGATTGCCGTCGTGCACCAGGTTGCGGCGGCGCTGCAGGTAGGCGTCGCGCAGGAACTCGTAGGGGTCGAGCGCCGCGGTTTCCAGTATCTTGCTCGCCTCGAGCAACTCGGAGCGGCGGCTGACGAAGTACAGCCCGTAGAGCTGGTTGCGGCTGCGCGTCGGATCGACGTAGGTGAGCGGGTCGGTTTTCCAGTCCCCCACCATGCCGACTGCGTCACGCATCGAACTCGGGCCGAGGAGCGGGATGACCAGGTACGGACCGGAGCCGAAGCCCCAGTAGCCGAGCGTCTGGCCGAAGTCCTCGTTGTTCTTTTCCACCCCGAGCTCCGTGGCGGGATCCATCACGCCAAGCACGCCGAGGGTCGTGTTGACCAGAATGCGGCCTATATCGTTGATCGCAGCCGGAATCTTGCCCTGCAACAGGTTGTTGAGCGCAACGATCACGTCGTTGATATTCGAGAAAAAATTGCTCACACCGGTGCGCACGAAGGGCGGCAGCACGTCGCGGTAAAACTCGGCGGCCGGCTTGATGACCAGTTTATCGACGCCGTCGTTGAACTTGTAGACCGCGCGGTTGACCGGCTCGAGCGGGTCGCGCGGGTTGCCGTTGGTGGCACAACCGCCGAGCAGCAGAAGGAAGACGGCTCCGCAGGCGATCAAAGCGCGCCAGCGCGACAGGGAAGTGGCGGAAGCAGGTATCAAAAGAGGGCGGTCTTTTTTTGTAACGGCTTATTATATCAAGCTTTTTCAAGATAGTTACCAGGCGTTGCATGCCCGGTGTCTGATATACTCACCCACCCGGCGCGGGAAAGCTTTTCGCCCGCCTGTTCACGACCCTGTCACGATCCGACGCGAGGACCCCAGCCATGCTGCAGAAAGTCAAACCGGCGGTGCAGTTGAAGGACATGAGCCTGTTCCGCGAGCAGTGCTATATCAACGGCGAGTGGGTGGGCGCCGACGACAAATCCACCCTTGCGGTCTACAACCCGGCCGACGGCCAGCAGATCGGCACGGTCCCCAACATGGGCGTGGCCGAAACCCGGCGCGCAATCGAGGCGGCGAACGCGGCGTGGCCCGGTTGGCGCGCGAAGAGCGCGAAGGAACGGGCCGCCATCCTGCGCAAGTGGTACGACCTGATGATGGCGGCGCAGGAAGACCTCGCGATCCTGATGACGGTGGAGCAGGGCAAGCCCCTCACCGAATCGCGTGGCGAGATCGCCTATGGAGCGTCCTTCATCGAGTGGTTTGCCGAGGAGGGCAAGCGCATTTACGGCGATACCATACCGGGCCCGGCGCCCGACCGCCGCATCGTGGTGATCAAGCAGCCGATCGGGGTGTGCGCGGCGGTGACGCCGTGGAACTTCCCCAACGCCATGATCACGCGCAAGGCCGGTCCCGCGCTCGCCGCGGGCTGCACCATGGTGATCAAGCCCGCGAGCATGACGCCCTATTCGGCCATTGCGCTGTGCGAGCTCGCCGGGCGCGCCGGCATCCCCAAGGGCGTGCTGTCGGTGGTTACCGGCGCCGCCGGCCCCATCGGCAAGGAACTCACGACCAACCCGCTGGTGCGCAAGTTCACCTTCACCGGCTCGACCGAGGTCGGCAAGAAGCTGATGGAGCAGTGCGCAAGCACGGTCAAGAAGGTGTCGCTCGAGCTGGGCGGCAACGCGCCGTTTATCGTGTTCGACGACGCCGATATCGACGCGGCCGTCGAAGGCGCGATGGCCTCCAAGTTCCGCAA
>CAYYZZ010000457.1:0-2021 GCA_964476235.1 uncultured Streptomycetaceae bacterium
CCGGTGATCTCGACGCGGCGGTCCTGGAGGTCGCGCGGCACCGGAGCAACGGTCCACTCGGCGTCGCGGACGGGCTTCGTCTCCGCGAGGAAATCGGGGAGCTTGCCGGCGTCGAACTCGGCCTGGCGCCGCGTGCGCGCCGCCATTAGCTCGCGGCGGCGCGCTTCGAACTTGCGCGCGAGCTTGGCCACGAAAGCGAGCGCCTGCGGCGTCAGGATGGCTGCGAACTCGGGCGTCATGTCAGCGCGGATTTCGATACCGGCTGGCAGGGGCTTATTCATGGGCTCGTTCTTCATCGGTGTGGTTTACGGCGGGCCTGGTGGCCCGTCCTTCAATTTCACATAGTAAAAATACGTATTGTGTCTAATGCTGCACTGCATTATACGCAATTTATGAACCTGTCCAAATATTTGTAAAATTTTATTGTTTGAGAAGGTGCGGTGCGACAAAGCAGAAAACAACGGTTTCCCTTCAGTCAGCGGCCGCTTACATTCAGGCCTACCCATGCGGGTGGCGAGCCGTATACAGCGTGTTTTGCGGGCGAAACCCGCGTCAAATGCTTGAAGCCGGCTGACGATTAGCGCGGCGCACGTGGCGTGAGCTCGATGAGATCCACGGCCACGTTGCCCCTGGCATGGGGTCCGGGACCCGGCCGGGAGGTGCGCTGGCATTTGCTATAATCCGCCGCTTCCTGGGCCGTCTATCCAACTTCGCTGTGGTGCAGCTTTAGCGTCAACCTCAATCACCCCCATTAGACAGGGGCAAGCGATGGCAATACCGACCCTGCACACAGATCCCTTCTGGACGTCCCCACCGATCGCCGAAATACCCCGATCACTTGACTGACCAAAATCGAACGGAGACGAAAGAATCATGACTGAACGACTCGACCTGCTGAAGATTGCACAGGAAGAACAGACGGGTGATCTGTTCAAGCGGCTGGATAGCGTCTACAAGCGATCCAAGATCCAGCCCCGGGGCATTGCCGACGCGATCATCTGGGAAGGCGGAAACACCTACGGCAACGTGAAGCCCGTCGCGCACGCGTTCACGGATATGTTTGCGCTCAACGGCACACTGATGGCGCTCGACGTGCTGGGCTTGCCGTTCCTCGGCGTGCCGATGATGGCGCAGTTCCGGCACGATACCAAGCTTGCATCGCTCGATTGGTTCGGAAAGCTCGAGTACACCGCGATCAAGTGGTCCACCGCCGGCGACTTCATGGTCAACGAGAACGGCAAGAAGGTGGTGGTCTTCGGCAAGTCCGCCAACGCGCCGCTGCGCACGAAGGCCGGGGTCTATTGCAATGTCCGGCCTTACGGCACGATCACCAGCGTGCGCTTCATGCCCGGCCTGCCCTACTCGCAGGACAGCAAGAAGTTTCAGGTCGATCGGGAAACCGGCAACATCCACTCCGAGATGAACACCCCCGGGGTCAGGATGGCATACGCCGTGCGCCTGTTCCTGAAGATGGTGCACGAAACACGGCAGATCGGGCGCGTCGCCACCAAGCCGACCCAGGCCCAGGAAGACGCCGTCAACGCGGGGATCCTGCGGTGGCTGTTGCAGGGCACGAAATTCGAACTCAAGCGGCGCTACTCCGTCGACGCCTACGCCGAGCACAAGGCGAACGTCGACGGGATCGTCGCCCTGCTGCCCAAGGACTTCAAGGCCGGCATGGAAACCTGGGGCGGCGAAATCCACGAACACATTGCCGATACCAACTTCGGTCTGCTGCTGCATGACATGATTCGGCAGCGCAAGGCCATCGTCTATGCGACGGACCTCGACGGCGACCGGTTGACCGATCTCATGGCGGATGCTCCGGAAGTGTTGCGCAACTGGGGACAAATAGTCCTAGACCATGTCAAGGCTGGCGCGGACATGCAGAAGGTCTGGAACGACATGGGCTTCACCATGAAGAGCGGTCACGACATGACGAGCGTCATGTACCGCATGCAGGGCGAGCCGATCTTCGAACAGACGCTGGGTTCTGCCGACGCGATGCTCCTGCGCCTGCT
>CAYYZZ010000458.1:0-2018 GCA_964476235.1 uncultured Streptomycetaceae bacterium
CCTTCCGCGTCCTCCGGGTCTATGACGCGCCCGGCCATGATGGTCGGGATGCCGACCGCCTTGGCGATCGGGCGCGCGTAGGGCTCGAGAAAGCGCCGGGCGAAGGAGGGCGGCTGGATGCAGTAGCGCGACAGCTCCGGGCTTTCGTTGGTGCCGCCCGACATGTCGATCGCGATCACCCCCGCGCGTTCCAGCGCCTGGCACAGCGCGATCATGTCCTGCTCGGTGTAGCCGCCCTCGCAGTACTCGGTCGCGCTGACCCGCACCATGAGCGGGAAGCCGGGCAGCTCGCCGCGTATGAGGGCCACCGTTTCCATCAGGAAGCGCATCCGGTTCTCGATCGATCCACCGTAGCGATCCTCGCGCCGGTTGATGCGCGGGCTCAGGAACTGCTGGAAGAGATAGCCGTTGGCGGCGTGCAGTTCGACCGCGTCGTAGCCGGCGCGATAGAGCCGGCGCGCGGAATCGAGGTAGGCGTGCTGGACCGCGTCGATCTCCGGCAGGGTGATGGCGCGGGCCGGCTCCCCGGTGTTGGGATTGTGCCAGTCGGACGCCGTCACCGGCTCCATCCCCAGCACCGAGCGCTTGAGCAGGGCGCCGCGGTGATTGATCTGCCCGACCGCCAGGGCGCCGCCCTCGTGGATCGCCTCCACGATGCCGGCCAGCCCGGGAATGTAGCGGTCGTGGAACAGGCACAGGGAATTGGTGTGGTTGCGCGCGCCCGCCGTGATCACCATGGCCTCGGTGATGATCATCGCGGCCCCGCCCCTCGCGCGCTCGCCGTAATAGAACTTGTCGCGCTCGGTGGAGAAACCGTCGGTGGTGCCGTAGTTGGTCCCCATCGGGCCCATGATGATGCGGTTGCGCAGCCGCAGCGGGCCCATGCGGCCTGGTTGAGCGATCAGCATGTGGAATCGATTCTGGGGTGGCCGGTTGGCGGGTGTGGATGCCGGGATGATATCTCGCTGCGTGGTAAGCTTTGCAACACATTCCGGATAGACCAACGCGTGGACGCAATGCCGCGCGCCGTAGCCGCCGGTGGTAACCACCCGTCGCATGAGGAGAGCAAATATGCGTGTCGGCTTCATCGGCTTGGGGACCATGGGCAGCAGCATGGCGCTGAATGCGCGCACCAAGGGCGGGTACGACCTCGTCGTTCACGACCTGCGGCGCGACGCGGCAAAGCCGCATCTCGCGGCCGGCTGCGTCTGGGCGGACTCGCCTGCGGCGGTGGCCAAGTACGCAGACATCGTGCTCACCTCGCTGCCGGGGCCGCGCGACGTGGAGGCGGTCGCGGAAGGCCTGATCCAGACCCTGCGGCCCGGCGTGCCGTGGTTCGACCTCTCGACCAATTCGCCGACCGTGATGCGCCGCCTGCACGAGCGGTTTGCCGCGAAGGGGCTGCCGGTGCTCGATGCCCCGGTCAGCGGCGGCCCGAAGGGCGCGAAGAGCGGCAAGCTGGCAATATGGGTGGGCGGCGATCGCGCGGTGTTCGACAAATTTCGAAAGGTCCTCGATGCCATCGGCGACCAGGTGCGCTATATCGGGCCGATCGGCGCCGGCTCGATCGCGAAACTGGTGCATAACGCCGCAGGCTACGCGATCCATTGCGCGGTGGCTGAGGTCTTCACCATGGGCGTGAAGGCCGGTGTCGAGCCGCTGGCGCTGTGGTCCGCGATCCGCCAGGGCGCGCTCGGGCGCAAGCGCACCTTCGAGCGCATGGCGGATAATTTCCTGCAGGGCAAGTTCGATCCGCCGGAATTCGCGCTCAATCTCGCCTTCAAGGACGTGACGCTCGCCACGGAGCTCGCGCGCGAGATCGGCGTGCCGATGCGACTCGCCTCGCTCGCCCACGCGGAAATGGGCGAAGCGATGAACCGCGGCTGGGGCGCCAGGGATTCGCGGGTCTTCCTGCTGCTGCAGGAGGAGCGCGCGAAGGTGGACATCAAAGTGCCGGCAGCGGATATCCAGTCGGTGATCGAGCGCGAGGGCTAAGCCTGTCGGACTTGGTGTCATCA
>CAYYZZ010000459.1:0-2014 GCA_964476235.1 uncultured Streptomycetaceae bacterium
CCAGCTTCACGCCGGCGCGCGCCATGATGTCGGGCATGCGGAAGGCGCCGCCGATTTCGATCAGCTCGCCGCGCGACACCGGCACTTCCTTCCTGAGGCCGAGCGTGTTCAGCACGAGGTAGACCGCCGCGGCGTTATTGTTGACGACCAGCGCCGCCTCGGCGCCGGTCAGGCGGATGAGCTGGCGCTCGACGTGCTTGTCGCGCTCCCCGCGGTCTCCGCCGTCGAGATCGAACTCGAGGTTGACGGGGCGCGTCATCGCGCGCGCCACTGCTTGCGCCGCCTCCTGCGGCATGACGGCGCGTCCCAGGTTCGTATGCAACACCGTTCCGGTCAGGTTGAACGCCGGCTTGAGCGAAGGCTGCGTTTCGCGCGCGAGATGCTCCGCGCACGCGCGCACGAACCCGGCTTCATCGAAAGTGGCGTCGGAGCGGGAGAGCGCGGTGCGGAGCCGCGCGAGTTCCGCGCGCGCGGTATCCGCCACCAGCGGACGGCCGTAACGCGCTACGAGATTCGCGACCGCTTCGAGCTGGAGCAGCCGGTCGAGTGAGGGGATCGCGCGACGCGCGGAAGCGGCGGGATTCAGCATGGCGGCGGGCAGCCGGTCGCGCTGGTTCCGGGGAAATTGCGCGTCGTACGCATGTTTTTGCGGGGGAGAACGGAGCGGGGAGTTTAGCCCAAGTCCCGTCCTTGTGCTATTGTCCGGCCAGCCTAGCAGCCTGTCGGACTTAGGTGTCCGACATCGTGCGGGCGGTTTTGCATAAGGAGTTTGTCAGGGCTAAGCCCGACAAACTCCTAGGAGGAAGGTTTATGAAGAAAACGTGGATCAATGCGACCCTGGTGGTGCTGGCCGGATTGTGGGCGGGCGGAGCGGTGGCGCAAAAAACCGATCCGGCGGAAAAGTACCCGGTGCGGCCGATCCGATTGATCTGCCCCTATGTCCCCGGCGGTGGCGCCGATATCTTTTCTCGCACCGTTGCCCAGAAGCTGACGGAAGCACTGGGGCAGACGGTAGTGGTGGACAACCGCGCCGGCGCCAACGGCGGTATCGGCACCGATCTGGTGGCAAAGGCGGCGCCCGATGGCTACACGCTGCTTCTCGCGAACAGCGGCCCGATGACGGTCAACCCGGTGCTGTACAAGAAGGTTGCCTACGATCCGATCAGGGATTTCGCTCCGATTTCGCAGGGGGCCATCTATTTCTACGTGCTGGTGGTGCTGCCGTCCTTTCCCGCCGGCAATCTCAAGGATTTCATCGCGCAGCTCAAGGCGAAGCCGGGACAGATGACCTACGGCTCCACCGGCATCGGCGGCGGCAACCATCTTTCCGGGGAGCTGTTCAACCTGATGACGGGCACCCAGTCCATCCACGTGCCGTATACCGGAAGCGCTGCGGCGCTGGCGGCGTTACTCGGCGGCCAGCTGAATTACATGTTCGACACCGTGATCACTTCGGTGCCGCTGATCAGGGCCGGAAGGGTGAAGGCGATCGGCGTCACGGCGCTTAAGCGCGCCTCCTCGCTACCGGACGTGCCCACGCTCGACGAGCTGGGGCTGCGGGGCTTCGAGCTCACCCAATGGCAGGCGGTGGCCGCCCCCGCTGGCACGCCGAGGCCAATTGTGGACCTGCTCTATCGCGAGGTCGCAAAAGCGCTCAAGACGCCCGACGTGATCGAGCGCCTCGCGACGCAAGGCGGCAGCGAGTTGGTGGGCAACACGCCGGAGGAGTTCGCACAGGCCATCAAGAACGACCTGGCGAAGTACGCCAAGCTGGTCAAGGCCGCGGGCATCCAGCCGCAATAAACAAGGTATTTGAGAACAACAAAAAAGCCGCGCGATGCGCGGCTTTTTTTACGGGTGCTCATCACCCATCACCCATCACCCATCACTCAAAAAGGCGTTCCGGCAGCGGCAGCCCAGCCAGGTCTTGGGCCGTGAGCCGGCCGTCGGGCTCGATGTCGAAGCGCTCCAGCACGTGGATCAACTGCCGCGAGTGCTGGGCCGAGTGCCAGGT
>CAYYZZ010000460.1:0-2006 GCA_964476235.1 uncultured Streptomycetaceae bacterium
GGCGTGCGGCGGCGCGGCCCGGCTGTCGGCAACGCGCACGTCGGCGCCGCGCCGCGCGAGCCAGCGCGCCATCGACAGTCCCGTGTCACCGAGTCCGAGCACGACCACCTTTCGTCCGTTCAAGTTCACAAACCATATCCAACCGCCGATTAACGCCGATCGACGCCGATATCGAGGTTCTCGACGACCTTCGATCCGCGTTCATCTGCGCTCATCTGCGGTTTCATTTAACGTAGTTTCAAGGTCGAAAGTCCGACGAGAACCAGCATCATGGTGATAATCCAAAATCGGACCACAACTTGATTTTCCTTCCAGCCTTTTAATTCGTAGTGGTGATGCAGCGGCGCCATGCGGAATATGCGTTTTCCCGTCAGCTTGAACGAGGCGACCTGCAGCATCACCGACAGCGTCTCCACCACGAACACGCCGCCCATGATGAACAGCACGATCTCCTGCCGCACGATGACGGCGATGGTGCCGAGCGCGGCGCCCAGCGCGAGCGCGCCGACATCGCCCATGAACACCTCCGCCGGGTAGGCGTTGAACCACAGGAAGGCGAGGCCCGCCCCCGCGATCGCGCCGCAGATCACCGTCAACTCGCCCGCCCCCGGGATGTAGGGAAAGCCGAGATACTTCGAGAACACCGCGTGGCCGGCGACGTAGGCGAAGACGCCGAGCGCGCTGCCGATCATCACCGTGGGCAGGATCGCGAGCCCGTCGAGCCCGTCGGTCAGGTTCACCGCGTTGCTGGTGCCGACGATCACGAAATAGGTCATGACGATGAAGCCCACCGCGCCGAGGGGGTAGGCGACCTGCTTGAAGAACGGCACGATGAACTCGGTCTGCGCCGGCAGGCTGGTGTAGAACGCGAGGTAACAAGCCGCGGTGATGCCGATCACCGACTGCCAGAAGAGCTTGCCCCTGGCCGACAGCCCCTTGGGATTGCGCGCCACCACCTTGCGGTAGTCGTCCACCCAGCCGATCGCGCCGAAGCCGAGCATCACCCACAGCACGATCCAGACCAGGCGGTTCTCCAGGTCGGCCCACAGCAGGGCGGTGACGGTTATCGACGCCAGGATCAGCGCCCCGCCCATGGTCGGCGTGCCCGCCTTGACGAGATGGGTTTGCGGGCCGTCGTCGCGCACCGCCTGCCCGACCTTGTAGGTCGTCAGCTTGCGGATCATCGCCGGCCCGATGACGAAAGAGATGAGGAGCGCGGTGAGACACGCCAGCACCGCGCGCAACGTGATGTAGCCGAACACGTTGAACGCGCGGATGTCCTTCGCGAGCCATTGCGCCAGCTCTAGCAGCATGAACGCTCCGCAGTGTTGAGTTTTGAGTTTTGAATTTTGAGTTGTGACATGTTTTGCGCAGTTAACTCATCACTAAACACTAAACACTAAACACTCCAGACTCTGGACGACCCTTTCCATCTGCATGAAGCGGGAACCCTTGACCAGCACCGTGACGCCGGGCTCGAGCGCGTTCTCGGCCTCGGCGAGCAGGTCCTCGATGCGCGTGAAGTGACCGGCGCCGGTTCCGAACGCGCGCGCCGCGTGGACCGAAGCTTCTCCCAGCGCGAGCAGACGGTCGACGCCCTGCTCCCGCGCGAACCGCCCGACCTCGGCATGCAGCTCGGGCGCGCCGGGCCCCAGTTCGCCCATGTCGCCCAGCACCAGCAGCTTTTCCCCTGGCGCCTGCGCCAGCACGGAGATCGCGGCGCGCATCGATTCGGGATTGGCGTTGTAGGTGTCGTCGATCAGCGTGGCGCCGTTCAGCCCGGCTTTCTTCTGGAGGCGCCCCTTGATTCCGGAAAAACGCGCGAGCCCCTGCGCGATGGCCGGCGCCGGCACCTGCAGCGCCACCGCGGCGGCGCTCGCGGCGAGCGCGTTCCTCACGTTGTGCAGCCCCGGCGCCTTCAGCACCGCCTGGGCCTCACCCTGCGGCGTGCGCACCACGATCTCGCTCTCCAGCCAGCGCAGCGCGTAGCGCGCGCTCACCGCCGC
>CAYYZZ010000461.1:0-1988 GCA_964476235.1 uncultured Streptomycetaceae bacterium
AGGCCGGGCGGGAGCGGTAGAAAATTTACCGAGCCGGGACTCTTAGGTTTCACTGATCGCAAATGTGATACTCAGTTAGCGATCGCGCTATGTCAGACTGTGTAATATCGCCATTCCAAGCGTGCTCGATTGAGGAGAGTTTTGATGCCGGTTGCGCGAATCAAACCGGACCTGGATATGCACTACCGGGTCGACGACTTCACCGATCCGTGGCGCGAATCCGAGGCATTGCTGATGGTGCACGGCAATCACGAAGGCGGAACGGCGTGGTACGGCTGGGTGCCGCAGCTCGCGCGCCATTACAAGGTGGTGCGCCCGGACACACGCGGCTTTGCCGATTCGACACCAATGCCGCGCGATTTTCCGTGGTCGATGGATCTCGTGATCGACGACTTCGTGCAGCTGATGGACTCGCTCGGCATCGACCGTTTCCATCTCGTTGGCGCGAAAATCGGCGGCACCGTCGCGCGCGCGTTCGCGGCGCGCCGCCCCGATCGCGTGCGCACGCTCACCGTGGTGGGCTCGCCGGAGCCGGTGCGCGCGGATGGGAAGGCCGCGCTGCTGAAGGCGATCGAGGAGAAGGGCATCGAGGCGCGGGCACGCAGCGGCATGGCGAAGCGGCTCGGCGCCACTTTCCCGCCGGAAGCCGTCGAATGGTGGGTCAAGTTCATGGGCCGCACGCCGCTCTCGAGCGTGCTCGGCTTCGTGAACGCGATCAACTTCACCGACATCTCGGCCGACATCCCGAAAATCAGGTGCCCGATGCTCGTGATTACCACGGAAGGCAGCAGCCTGGCATCGGTCGAGCAGACCCGCGCGTGGCAGCAGCAGGTGCCGGGCTCCGAGCTGCTGGTGTTGCCGGGGGATTCCTACCACATTGCCGTGACGGGCCCCGACCGCTGCGCGGCCGCTACGCTGGATTTCATCCGGCGCCGCGGCTGAGCGCGACTTACTCGACGCGCATATTCGCGGCTTTGGCGACCTTGACCCACTTGGCGAGCTCGCCGGGTAGCCATTTCGAGAATGCTTCCGGACTGCTCGCGATCGGCTCGGAGCCGTCCTGGGCGAGCTGCGCTACGATGTCCGGAAGACGCACGACGGCCGCGACTTCGCGATACAGCTTGCTGACGATCGCTGCGGACGTGCCCGCCGGCGCGAACAGGCCCTGCCACGAGCTCGTCTCGAATCCCGGCAAGCCGGATTCCGCCACCGTTGGCAAATCCGGCAGCGCCGCGGAGCGCTTCAGCCCCGTGACCGCGACGGCTCGCAGTCTCCCGGATTTCACGTTCGTCATCACGGAAGGCATGCTTGCGAAGCTCACCTGGACCTGGCCGCCGACGAGATCCGTTACGGCCGGGCCGGCGCCTTTGTAGGGGATGTGCACCATTTCCACCCCGGCCATCAAGTTGAACAGCGCGCCGGCGAAATGGGGCGAGGTGCCGATGCCCGGCGAGGCGTAGTTGATCTGGCCCGGCTTGGCGCGCGCCAATGTAACCAGGTCCTTCACCGTGCGCACAGGCAGGGTAGGGTTGACCACAAGCAGACCGGGTGCGGCCGCCGCCATCGTGATCGGCGCGAAATCCTTCAGCGGATCGTAAGGCAACTTGCGCTGCAGGCTCGGAGCGGTCGTAAATGAGCTGCCGGTGAGCAGCAGGGTATAGCCGTCGCGCGGAGATCTGGCGGCGATCTCCGTGCCGATAAGGCTGCCCGCACCGGGGCGGTTGTCGATGACGAACTGCTGGCCGAGCTTTTCACTCAGCTTCTGCGCAATCTGGCGGCCGACGATGTCGGCGCTGCCGCCGACCGATAGCGGGACGATCAGGCGGACCGGCCGCTCGGGATAACTTTGCGCGGACAAACCCGCCGCCCGCCCCAGCGCAAGCAGGGCAGCCGCGGCGCACACCGTTTTCAGCATCGGTCGCATGGCCATCATTGCAGATCAATCCTTTATCCCTCGCATTCGACTGGGCAGAGGCCGTTGATGCGCA
>CAYYZZ010000462.1:0-1988 GCA_964476235.1 uncultured Streptomycetaceae bacterium
GCAGGAAATCGGGGAAACTCTTGTCGTTGATGCTCGCGCCCGAGATGTTGACCGAGTAGAAGCCGCGCTCGCCGCCACCGTGCGGGTCGTGGGGAATCGCGCCTGTCGTCCACTGCCGGTGCAGGAACTCCACCAGCGAACTCACCACCCAGCGCTCGATCGAGGTCAGCAGGTTGTAGCGTTCCGCGGCCGGCATGAAGCCGGTGGCCGGCACCAGGTTGCCGTCGCGGTCCAGCATGCGTATCAGCACCTCGTAGTGCGGCTCGTGTTGCGGGGCGCCGCCGAGCGGCGCGATGCGCTGTCGGTAGAGGCGGAACCGCCCGAGCTCGAACGCGCGGTTAATTTGCGACACGAGCTGCATTTCCTCGTGCCGGCCTCCATAACCGGCATCGTCCGGCCGGTAGACCTGGACGCGGTCACGCCCCTGCTTCTTGGCTTCGTAGCAACAGGCATCGGCGGCGACAAGCACCTGGTTGATGTCGCCGCTTTCCGCGTTGACCGGCACGAGCCCGATGCTCACGCCCACGTTGAAGGTCTTGCCCTCCCATACGAAGCGGAACTCGCGCACCGTCTCGCGCATGGCGTTGGCGATGCGCACCGCCTGCTCGGGCGGGCACGACTCCAGCAGCGCGCCGAACTCGTCGCCACCCAGGCGAGCGAGCGTATCGCTGCCCCGCATGCGGGTCAGCATGATGACGGTCATCTGGCGCAGCAACTCGTCGCCCGCGCTGTGCCCGCAGGTATCGTTCACCGCCTTGAAATTGTCCAGGTCCATGTACATGAGGGCGTGCTCGCGCCGCTGCGTCCGGGCGGTCTCGACCAGCTCGGCAAGCCGGCGCTCGAACTCGCGGCGGTTGACCAGCCCCGTGAGCGCGTCGTGGCTCGCCTGCCAGATGAGCTGCTGGGCCATGGCCCGGACCTGGCTCACGTCGTGGAACACCACGATCATGCCGTGGACGGCTCCGTCGCGCCCGCGGATCGGGGAATGCGAGTAGCGCACCGGGCACTCGCGCTCGTAGCGGTCCACCAGCCGCACCGCGACCGGCTCCACGCCGCCGGCGCCCTGCATGTCGGTCAGCGGCAATGTCTCGATCGGCTTGCCGGTGCGCTCGTCTACGACGCGATACACTTCCGAGAGCCGTCTTCCCGCCGCTTCCGCGCTGGTCCAGCCCAGATAACGCTCGGCCACCGGGTTGAGGTACTCCACGCGGCCGGCGGCGTCGGTGGTGATCACCCCGTCCACGATGGAATGCAGCGTGACCTCCGCAAGCTCCTTCTCGCGCTCGAGCCTGGCCTCGGTGCGGGTGACGATGCGGATCACCAGCACAGCGATCACAAGGCCGGCGAGCAGCGCGAGGATGCCACCCGCTCCGATCAGCATGAAACCGTGACGCATGCCCTCGTTCGCCGCCGCAATCGACTGCGCGGTCTGCGCATGATTGGCTTCCAGCAGCAGGTATAGCGTTTCCTGCAGCCGGCTGTCCGCCAGCACTGCCTGCGTGAGGTTGATCTCGGAGGCGGGCGCGATCTCGCCCCGCATCAGCAGCGCGACGATCTGGTCGCCGAGCGTCTGCGCAGACCCTGCCGCCGTGATCGCCGCATCGCGCGGATCGCGCTCCGCCGCCGCGACCTGCAGGGCGAGCAATTTCTTCACGGCATTCGAATAAGCGGAGATGGCGCCCTGATACTGGGCCAGAACAGCCTGCCTGGCCTGGGGCGTCTCGGCCGCGAACAGCTTGTCGATCAGCGCCGAACGCTGGCCATTGGCAAGGAACAGCTCCGAGACCGTGCCGATCTTGCGGCCCTGCGCCTCGGATAGCTCATTGATCTGCCGGTTGAACGACTCGATGCGGGTGATGCCGAGCGCGATCAACGCGGTGAGCACCGTGAGCAGCAGCCCGAAGGCCACGAACAGCAGGGTCTTTGACTTGGTGCCGGGAAGCGATGAATTGAGGGAAATCAATTTTGAATGCTGAATGTTAAGTGTT
>CAYYZZ010000463.1:0-1981 GCA_964476235.1 uncultured Streptomycetaceae bacterium
CCGGCCCGCTCATGATGAACCTGTGGGTCTCGAGCACGACGGAGGACATGGACATTTTCGTCACGCTGCGCAACATCGGCCCCGACGGCAAGGAAGTGCACGAGGTTGGCCAGCACGGCCAGCCGGTGCCGCTCACCAA
The DNA here is from genome assembly GCA_964476235.1 of uncultured Streptomycetaceae bacterium. GTDB lineage: Bacteria > Pseudomonadota > Gammaproteobacteria > Burkholderiales > SG8-41 > SG8-41. The sequence goes on from CAYYZZ010000463.1 coordinate 140, forward strand.
GGGGTGGCTGCGCGCCTCGCACTGCAAGCTCGACCCGGCGAAGTCGCTGCCGTACCGCCCGTACCACCCGCACAACGAGCGGTGGTGGCTCAAGCCCGGCGAGCCGGTCGAGTGCCAGATCGAGATCTGGCCGACTTCGATCGTGCTGAAGAAGGGCCACAAACTGCGCGTGGACATCCAGCCGCGCGACGGCGTCGGCAGCGCGCCGTACACGCACTATCACGCGGATTACAACGCTGGCGCGTTGAATACCATCTATTCAGGTGGAGATAAGCGGTCGTATCTGCTGATGCCGGTTATTCCGTCCAAACAGTTGTGATGGCGCGGCGAGCGTGACCTGCACGTCGGTCAGCGTTGACGCCCGCATTGCCTTACTATAAAGTAAGGAAACTCTGTTAAAGAAAGGAATCTCATGGTGACCGCGGTAGTGACCAGCAAGGGCCAGATCACCCTCCCCAAGTCGGTGCGGGAGCGGCTGGGGGTGGACGCCGGCGACCGGGTTGAATTCGTGGAAACGGAAAGCGGCGTTTTCACGGTGGTCGCGGCCACGCGCGACGTGAAGGAACTGAAGGGAATCATCCCGAAGCCCGCTAAACCGGTGAGCGTCGACGATATGAACCGCGCCATCGCGCGCATGGGCGGCCGGCGGTGATCGGCCTCGACACCAACGTCATCATCCGCTACCTGGTGCAGGACGATCCCAGGCAGTCTGCCGCCGCCACCCGTTTCATCGAGCGCACGATCTCGCCTGAAAACCCCGGATTCATAGCCGGCATTACGCTTTGCGAGGTGGTTTGGGTGCTCGCCGAATGCTATGGCGCCGACCGCGCGCGGATCAAGTCGGTACTGGAGGGCCTGCTGACCTCAAGACAGCTGGCGATCGATGAAGCGGACCTCGTCTGGAAGGCGCTGCGCGCGTGGGGCGCTTCATCCGCGGATTTCAGCGACGCGCTGATCGGTCAGATCGTCGCCGCGCGCGGGGGCGAGAAAACCGTCACCCTCGACCGGGCGGCCGCGAAGCTGCCGGGTTTCGAACTCCTGCAGTGAGCCATTTCGATCTCTGCATTGGGATCGATTGCCCAAACCCCCGGGTCAGACCCCATTGAAAGGGTACGCGGCCAAGATCGAAGCACTGGCGGAGCCGTCGCCAGCCAAAAAATGACAGGCTTCTAAAGTGGGCAGGAAGTAATAGAGTCGAATCACGAATCACGATTCACGCATTTGGGGAAAAGAAATGAGCGATTGCAAGAGCGAAGTGCGCGACGGAATGCGGATCGATTGGGACGTGCCGATCCGTATGGACGACGGCATCGTGCTGCGCGCGGACGTGTTCCGGCCGGTGGCGGAAGAAAAGTACCCGGCGCTGGTGAGCTACGGGCCGTACGGGAAGGGCCTCGCGTTCCAGGAAGGCTACAAGACGGCGTGGGAGATCATGGCGCGCGACAATCCCGACGCCGTCAGCGGCACCACCAATAAGTACCAGAACTGGGAGGTCGTGGATCCCGAGAAGTGGGTGCCGGACGGCTACGTCTGCGTGCGCGTGGATTCCCGCGGAGCGGGCCGCTCGCCCGGCTTTCTCAGCCACAACGACGCGCGCGAAAACCGGGATTTCCACGATTGCATCGAGTGGACGGCGGCGCAGCCGTGGTGCAGCGGCAAGGTCGGCTTGAACGGTATTTCGTATTACGCCAGCAGCCAGTGGCGCGCGGCCGCGTTGCAGCCGCCGCACCTCGCGGCGATCTGTGTGTGGGAAGGCTGGGTGGATTACTACCGCGACTCGGTGCGCCACGGCGGCATCGCCTGCACCTTCCGCAAGCACTGGCAGGACATGCAGGTGAAGAC
>CAYYZZ010000464.1:0-1968 GCA_964476235.1 uncultured Streptomycetaceae bacterium
AATTGGCTGGGCGGCGGCAAGGTTGACCATCCCATGGCGGACCCCAAGCGGGCGCGCCAGATCATCGACGAGCTGCCGGCTAGCGACGCCGTCAAGGCGCTGGCGGAAATCACCGAGTGGCTGGAGTCGCTCAACCAGACCGACGGCTTCAAGCTCGACCGCCGCTACGAGAACATCGACCTTCTCGACGGCGCCGCCAAGAACCACCAGCGCAAGCTCGCGCAGGACTACCTCGCCATGCAGCGGCAGCAGAAATTCCAGGAGAACCGGCTGTGGACCGGCGTTTTCGGCTTCTGGAAGCAGCTCGGCGATGCCTACATCCACTGCGTGCACGGGCACGAGGCCAACCTGAGCGGCGCCACCGCCATCCGCAAGAACGTGCCGGTGATCGTGGCGCGCGCGATCCGCACTCTCACGCTGCAGGTCAAGTGGATCCTGCTGCGCTACGGGCTCGCCGAGCCGCGCATCTGGACCGACCTCGCGCGGCTCTACAAGCTCGCGGAGCAGAAGGGCTACGCCGACAGCGCGATCGCCATCTATCCGGGCTCGCACGGTTCGGGCACGGTGCAGCGCGAATTCCTGAAGGCGTTGATGCTTTCCGCCTCTTCGACCGATGGCCTGCCGCCGGTCCGGCAGGAGATCGCCGAGCGCGCGGTGGCGCATTTCGCCGAATCGTTCAGGTTCTCCGCGCGTCCCGACGGCTGCACCCACTGCTTCGACCTGGCGGCTCCCAAGCCGCCGGTGCGCTTGTTCAAAGGGGCCGCGCCCGCCGGGACCCTGCGTTTTTTCGGCGCGGGCGAAGCGCTCGCCGCCCTCGACCGGCTGACGGCGCAGATCGCGGAGCGGGGTGTCATCCCGACCGACGTCAACCTCGGCGGCAACTACGAGAAGGACGTCGTGGTTGGGGTGCTGAAGCATCTCGCAATGCAGTGGTCGGACAAACCGCCGGTGCGCAGCTCGGAGCGGCGCCAGACCGCGAGCCGCATCACGGTGGTGCCCGGGCTGAACGACATCATCGGCGTGCTCGACCCCGCGAGCAGCGACGAGCTCGATTTCAGCCAGGAGCAGTCCGCGCCGACAGCGGAGAGCTGGATCGTGGTCAACGTGAGCGACGGCGGCTACGGCGCGATCATCCCGCCGCAGAAGAGCGACTGGATCAAGGTCGGCACGCTGGTCGGCGTGCAGAGCGAGGTGTCCAGCCACTGGGGCGTCGGCCTGATCCGGCGCATCACGCGCGACGCGCACCAGCAGCGGCAGGTCGGCATCCAGCTGCTCACCAAGACCGCGATCCCGATCAAGGTTTCCAAGTCCGGCTCGATCTCTTCCTTCAACGCCAACCGCGAGCCGCAGCCCGCGATCCTGCTGTCCACCGCGCCCGACAAGCAGGGCGAAGTCGGCGTGGTGCTGCGCGAGGGCATCTTCAACGGGCGCGACAGCCTGGACATGATGGTGAAGGACAAGGCCTACCTGCTGATGCCTTCCAGCATGGTCGAGGACGGCGAGGACTTCGACTGGGCCAAGTTCAAGGTCATGCAGAGAAGTGCGTGAATCGTGATTCGTGATTCGTGAATCGATAGGGTTCCCCTCACCCTAGCCCTCTCCCCGCAAGCGGGGAGAGGGAATTCAAGGTCGAATCACCACTCACCACTCACCACTCACCACTCACGACTCACGACTCACGATTCACGAATCACGCCTTCAGGACCTTCCGCAGCCAGGCGCCGATATCCTCGATTTCCTGCGCGTACACCGAATGCGGCATCGGGCACCCGATGCCACTGGGCGTAGTTCACGCCTTTGCCCTGGCAGAGTGGTTACACTACAATTTTCTCCTCCATGACAACTCGAGCTGGGTAACACCGCGGTCCAAGGAGCGTATGGCTTTCAAGTGGATAGGGGGCAGCACGGTAGAACACCCCATGGCCGACGCCAAGCAGGCGCGTCAGATCATTGACGGGCTCCCGACCA
>CAYYZZ010000465.1:0-1952 GCA_964476235.1 uncultured Streptomycetaceae bacterium
GTGCCGTCCACGCACTCCGGCCCGCCCGCCGGTTGCGTGCCGCCCACGCCGCGCAGCACCGGCGAGGACATGTGCCCCCAGCCGGGTATGAAGGCGGAGAAGCGCCCGGCCTCGCCGCCGGCGACGAACAGGTGAATGCTGTCGGGGCTGGGCACGATTGGCGTGCGCGCATCGGGCTCGCGCTTGTACCACACCGGCAGGTTGCGGTTGTAGACCTTGCCGTAGCGGCCGTTGCCGTAGAGGTCGCCCCACCGGTTGCCCGAATGCGCCCACAGGTAGTGGCGGATGTCGTGCCGCTTCCAGCCCGACTTGGCGACCGTAGTCGCGTGCTCGGGGCCGAGGACGACCGCGCAGTGCCCGGCCGAGACCGCGTTGTTGTTGCAGATCGTGCTCATCGCGGAGCAGACGCTGTCGAGGATCCCTTCCGCATCGTTCGCGAAATGGTTGGTGACGCTGTGCGGCGGCTCGGCGGCCAGCACGAAGACGGTTGAATCCTCCGCCTTGAAGCCCTTTTCCACGTGATAGGGCGCGAACGGGCTTGCCTCCTCGTTCTCGGCGATGCAATAGGTGTATTTCCCGGGGTGGCCGAGCGTGCTCTTGTCGAGCAGCCCCGGCCAGCCGCCACCGACATTGAGCATGACGAGTCGCAGCGCGCGCCCGATCGTGGCGTTGGCGCGGTTGCCCGATCCGAACACATTACAGCCGGCGTTCATGCCGATGGCGGCGCGCACGGGCCCATTCACCACCAGCAGCGGGCTTGCCATATGGGTGGTGGCCTGCACGCCGTTCAGGTTGAACCGCGTATCGCACAGGGCGAGCATCGCCGCTTCGACCACCGGGGCGTATTCGGGCCTGCAGCCCGCCATCACCATGTTGATCGCCAGCACCTCGCGCGTGAGGCTGCCCCACCGCGGCGGCACGCGGGCGAGAAGGTGCCCGGGATCCCCGCCGAGCGCGTCTACGACCGCCGTGATCTTCCCGGGCGTGGGCGGCGCGAGCGGCAAGCCATCGGAGTAGCCGCGCTCGTAATACCACTCGATGAGATCGGCGCCTTCCGGCATGTGCGCTGCAGCGATTGGCGATAGCTCCTTGGCGGCGACTGTTCCCATATCCTGGACCCGGTCAAAATGACGAAAGGGGATGATTCCATTATCTCATCGCGTGAGGCAGGCAGGGCGCGAACTGTCGAAATACCAAGCTGCTAGCCGGGCCATGTGTCGGGCTTCCCCGATTCAGGAGTTTGTCGGGTTCTGGCCCGACAAACTCCTGGGGCTTCCAAGCCGGTGAAGAATTGAGTAAATTGAGGTTCCAGAGGAGGAGACCCCCATGAAATCGATAATGATCGCCGCTGTCGCCGCCGTCCTGTTGGCCGCTTGCCAGACGACCCCCCCCGAACCGCCACGCGCGAACGCGCAGCTGAAGCCTACCAAGGGCAACAAGACCTTCGGCGAGGCGACCTTCGAGCAGGTGGGCAGCAAGGTCCGCGTCGTGATATTCGTCCAGGGTCTCAAGCCCGGACAGGAGCATGGCTTGCATATCCACGAGGCCGCCGACTGTTCCGGCGACGCGATGGGCGCCAAGGGCCACTTCAATCCCTTGGGCAAGCCGCACGGGCGTCACGGCAGCGCCGAGCGCCATGCCGGCGATCTGCCTTCGTTCAAGGCCAACAAGGCCGGGCGCGCCAACGTCCAGGTCGATCTCGATATCATCACCGTGACGCCCGGGCCGGCGAGCATCATCGGGCGCGGTCTCATCGTTCACGCCGACCCCGATGACTACACGACCCAGCCGACGGGTAACGCCGGCGCGCGCATCGCCTGCGGCGAGATCCAGGCTGGCTAGAACGACAGCCCGGGCGTCGCTCTACGCGAAAGGGCGTGATTCGTGAATCGTGAATGGCCACGGCTCAGCGTTCGCGGGACACTTGAGGCTCAGCGTTCGCGGGACACCCT
>CAYYZZ010000466.1:0-1937 GCA_964476235.1 uncultured Streptomycetaceae bacterium
TCACCTGCACGCCCTGCGCCTGCTTCTCGATGAGCGCGTCCGCAAAACGATTTCCTACCTCATCGTCCTCGATGATGTAAGTTTCCATGTTGATATGGTCTTTCGCATTGCGGATCGCAGTAAACATAAGCTGAAAGGTGGCCGGACCGTCCTGCAGCAGGATCACCTTGTTGCCCACCATCAATGGACTCCCGACGATGGCCTCTTCCAGCGCCAGATGCCGGTCGAAGATGTTGGTCTCCTCACCCCGGCTCTTGAGCCGGTTGAGGATCGCTTTGCTTTGCTGGGAAGTCAGGGGGCCGCGCGCGCCCTCGAGTTGAACCGGCTGGGCCGGGCGCATTGCCATGTCGGGAACGATGATCGGCAGTGAACTGCACCCGGCAAGGGCGGCAAGTAACCCTGCCGCCAGGCATCCCGCGATCTTGCACCGACCCACTGACTGTATCAGTCTGTTAAACAACGCCGCCGCCTCAGCTCACGCCGTGGATCGTTCTGTGAAAGTGTATGCGCCATTTCCAGGGAACACTGTGCGACAGCCAACGTAGGCGCGCGCCAGATACGGCGCGGCGACAAGCGCGATGACCGCCAGTACGCCGACCGCCACGTTCATGCGCAAGTAGCGGGTCGCGCGGAATCGACGGCCGAGACAGTAGCCCCGGACACGGCCTTGGGGCCGGCTTCGCTACGGGGCGAAGTCACGGTTCCCGCGCCAAGCAGTGCAGAATTCATCGGTTCGACGGCTTCACACCACCGATGACTATCAAGCTTTCCCCCGTCCGCCATCTCGCCGGGTTTGCATCGTCGATCACGCGGCTCGATCCGTCGGCCATGCGGACAATGATTTCGTAGCTCTTGGTCGATTTCACCCGTGTCTCATCCCGGTTGCCGGCCGTCACTCCGCCTGCTGCCCCGGGACCGGAATCTTCGTCGTGCCTTTCGATCTCCCGCATCGACACAATCACGCCGCATTCGGGGCACCTCGGCTTGGCACGAGCTTCGCTCGTCGTCACCGGGGCCGTCTGATCGAGCGCGAGGATGTCGCCGGAATCGTCGGTCGAATTCGGGCCCCAACCCATCATGCGCGCAATTCCGGCGGTGCTGAACAGGATTACTGCGATGCCTGTGATCAACAGCGGCAGGTACGAGAACTTGTCGGCTTGCGTTTTCATGTTACGACTTGAACCTATATCGCTATCTACTTGGGTTGAATGACCCCCGGCAAAGCCGGGTCTTATGAATTGCCGCGCCGAACAACGCTCGCATCAAAAGGATGCTAGTCGCTTTGCCCGAAACGCTCCGTGCGCTGGCGTACATTCGGCCAATAAATTCAACCCTGCGAAGGCTCCCTCGGCGGCTCGGTCATCTTCCATCCGCCGCCGAGCGCCTTGAACAGGCCTAGCGAGGCTTGCAGCCGCGACAGGCGGATCTGCGCGAGTTGATCCTCGGCCTGGAACAGCGTCCGCTGCGCGTCCAGTACGGTCAACAAATCGTCGACTCCTTCGCGATAGCGGATTTCCGCGAGCCGGAGCGCCCGTCGCGCCTGTTCCAGGACCTGTTCCTGCAGCAACTCTTGATCCGCCGTACGGCTGCCGGAGGCAAGCGCGCTCTCGACGTCCGCCAGTGCGGCGTGGATGGACTTCCTGTAGCTCTCGACCAGTTCGCGCTCGCGCGATGCCGCCACATCGACCTGGCCGCGCAGGCGGCCGCCGTCGAAAATCGTCTGCACCAGCGAAGCGCCGAGCGCCAATGTTGCGGTGGGCGCGTTCAGGAAATTGAGCAGCACGTTGCTCGCGAGTCCCGCCGATCCCGTGAGCTGGATTCCGGGCAGCAGTGCAGCGCGCGCCGCAGCGACGTTGGCGTTGGCCGAGTCTAGCTGCGCCTCGGCGCTTGCGAGGTCCGGCCGGCGCACCAGCAGGTCCGCGGGAAGCCCGGGCGCC
>CAYYZZ010000467.1:0-1932 GCA_964476235.1 uncultured Streptomycetaceae bacterium
GGTCGGGATCGTCGATCTGCAGCAGGAAGCCCGCGTCCACGATCGCCTTGTACTCCACGCGCATCGCTTCTGCGATCGCGTAGACGAACGCCTCTTCGTCCGGGTAGTGCTCGTTGCGCAGCCAGTGCTCGATCGTGCCCGGCGTGTTGGCGGGCAGGAAGGCTTCCCCGACCTTCACGCCCCGCAGCGCCGCCTTGAAGACTTCCAGCTCTTCGGCAAGGGCCTCGTGGCCGATGTAGCGCAGGGGCGCGACGCAATAGACCTGCTTCTGGCTGGGTCCGGCGCCGGCGAAGGCGCCGAAGCCGCGGCCGCCCGCGGCGAAGTATTCGGGAAACCGGATCCGGTCGCGGCCGGCGATGGACAGCGGCTCGGGGTCCCTGCCGGGCCGGTACTCCCGCGCCTCGTAGCCGGCCAGCCGCCCGCGGACGTAGTTGGTGAAATTGGTCTTGCCGAGCTCGCCGTCGTTGACGCTGTCGATGCCGCACGAGGCTTGCTTGCGCACGACCTCGGCGACCTCGCTCCGCAGCCGCCCGGCCAGCGCCGCCGGGTCGTAGGGGCGGCCCTCGGCCTTGGCATAGATCAGCTGGCGCAGCTCATCGGAACGCGGCAGCGAGCCGGCGTGCGTCGTCAATATCCGGTTCGCGTTTCTCGTCATGGAGGGCATTGTGTAAATAATGCGTCCGCGGGGCACCGCAGACGCATTATTCGGCGGTGATGTTATTCTTTTTGATGATCGCGGCCCAGCGGGAGTCCTCGCGCCGCATGAGCGTGATGAGCTCCGCCGGCGTGGACGAAGCGGCGTCCATGCCCTGGTTGCCGAAGAGGGTCTTCAGCTCGGGCTGCGCGAGGATCGAGCGCAGCTCGGTGCCGAGCTTGCCGATCACCGCGCCGGGCGTGCCTTTCGGCGCGAGGAAGGCGTACCACACGTCCACTTCCGCACCCTTGATGCCGAGCTCCTGCAGCGTCGGCAACTCGGGGGCGGTCGGATGGCGTTTCGTGCTGCCCACGGCAAGCGCCTTCAGCCTGCCCGCCTTCACGAACGGCATTGCCACGTGTATCGGCATGAACATCACGTTGATCTGTCCGCCGAGCGTATCGGTGACGGCTCCCGCGGTGCCCTTGTACGGCACGTGCAGGAGGTTCGTGCCGGTGAGGTCCTTGAACAGCTCCATGGACATGTGATGCGGCGTGCCGATGCCAGGCGATCCGTAGCTGATCTTGCCCGGGCTGGCCTTCGCCTGGGCAACGAGATCGGCCACGCTGTTGATCCTGGTCCCGGGATGGGCGACCAGCATCATCGTGCCCCACGCAGCGAGCGAGATCGGCGCGAAATCGGCGAGCGGCTTGAAGGGGACGTTGCGGTAGAGGTGGGGGGAGGTGATGAGCGGATTTCCGGACACCATCACGGTATGCCCGTCCGGCGCCGATTTCGCGACTAGCTCGGCGCCGAGATTGCCGCTCGCGCCGGGCCGGTTGTCGATGACGACCGGCTGGCCCAGCCGCTCCGAGAGCTTCGGGCCCACGTTGCGGGCGATGATATCCATGCCGGTGCCGGGCGTGAACGGGACGACCACCCGGATCGGGCGCGACGGATAACCCTGCGCCAGGGCGGTGGTCGCGGCTGCAACCAGGCACGCGCTAACAAAGATTGCAAGCGTGACACGCGGCATAAGCCACTCCTCTATGTTGAGGCTCCCGGCTCGAATGGGGCGGGATTCATCCCATTTTCTCAAAAGTTTGCCCTGCGAGGTAATAAATTCCCCTCCTGCCGGAGGAGGGGGCGGGATTACTCCCCTCCTGCCGGAGGAGGGGTGGCGCAAAGCGCCGGGGGTGGTGTGAAATTCCCCTCCTGCCGGAGGGTGAGCCGGGAATTCGATGAACGTGCCTGCGCACGTTCGAGCCGGCGAACGCCCGACGCGATGCAGCGCGGCG
>CAYYZZ010000468.1:0-1913 GCA_964476235.1 uncultured Streptomycetaceae bacterium
GACACCGCGTGGCGGCCCGACCAGTTGCCGTAGGGGCAGGCGCCGATGTCGAGCGCCATCTTCAGACCCTCGCCCAGGTTGTGGCGCGTGCCGCGCACCTTGGCGAGCTCCCACCCCGGCCCGAGGTAGCGCGTGCGCCACTCGGGATTCGCTTCGAAGCCGCCGCAGGCCAGCACCACCGCGCGCGCGTGGAACTCCACCGGCTTGCCCTCGCGCTTGGCGCGCACGCCCAGCACGTGCTCGCCGTCGTAGATGAGCGAGATCGCCCGCGTCTCGTAGAAGACCTCGATACCTTTTTTCACCGCGGTCTTGGTCAGGTCTTCCACCAGACCCGCGCCGCCGCCGTTCACGGTGATGGGGAAGCGCCCGAAGAACTTGCGCTTGCCGTTGACGATGGCCGACTGCGCGCCGTAGTTCGGCACGAAGCTCGCGCCCTGGGTGCGCAGCCACACCATGCCTTCCAGGCTCTTCGTGATGAGGGCTTCGCTGAGGTCAGGATCGGTGCGGAAGCTCGTGACGCGGTACAGGTCGTCGTAAAATTCTTCGACCGTATTGCTGTCCCAGTCGGTGTTCTTCGCCTCGTCCTCCGGAATATCGGTGATCTTCTGCAGATCCTCGACCGAGCTGTAGGCGAAGCGCATGACGCCGCCGGCGAAGCGGCTGTTGCCGCCGGATTCTTCCACCGTCGCGGCTTCCAGCATCGCCACGCTGGCACCCTTGTCCCTCGCCGATAGCGCCGCGCACAGCGCCGCGTTGCCCTTGCCTACCACCACCACGTCGAACTTTTGCACAGCATTCATCCTTTTGATCTGGTTACCGAGAGACGATATGAGGGGATACTCCCCTCATGCTCCCCTACATCAGGGGCCGTTTCATTCATTTTGAAACGGCCTCCAAGTTGAAGTCACGCCTTCATTGCGTCTTGATGCCCGCGCTCTTGATCAGCTGTTCGATCTTGGCGATGTCCGCTTTCACGTACGCCCCCAGCTCTTCGGGCGAGCTGCCGACGGCTTCCACGCCACCCTTGAACAGCCGCTCCTTGACGTCGGCCTTGCCTAGCGCCAGGACGAGTTCGCGGTTCAGCCGGTTGACGATGGCGGCCGGCGTCTTCGCCGGGACGAAGAAAGCGATGTTCGAGGTCGATTCGTAGCCGGGAACGGTGAGCGCCACCGGCTGCAGGCCGGGCGTCAGCGCCGACGGTTTTGCGGAGGCCACGCCGAGCGCCCGCAACTTGTTCTGCTGCACGAAATGCCACACCGATCCCGCGCCCGGGAACATGACCTCCACTTCGCCGCTCAACAGGCCGATCACCGACGGCCCCGTGCCGCTGTAGGGGACGCGCTCGATTTTGACCTTCGCCATGTGCTTGAACAATTCACCGGCGATGAAGGGCGTGGCGCCGATCGTCCCGGAAGCGTAATTGAGATCCCCGGGCCTTGCCCTGGCGAGGGCGATCAACTCCTTCACCGACTTCACCGGCAACGACGGGTGCACGACCAGGACGATGGGCGAGCTCATCGCCAGCGTGACCGGCGCGAGGTCCCGCACCGGGTCGTAGCCGACGCCGCGGAACAACTGCAGGGTCCAGGCGGCGGGGCCGTAGAAGAGCACGGTGTAGCCGTCGGGCGGCGACCTCGACACGACCTCTGCGGCGAGCCCGCCGCGATTCTCTACGATCACGCGGTGCCCCAGGCTGGGCGAGATCTCGTCTCCGAGCAGGCGCGCGCCCCAGTCGTTGTTGCTGCCGGGCGCCGCGGTCACGATGCGCACGATCTTGCTCGGATAATGGTCCTGCGCGCGCGTCGCAACCGCGCCCAGGACCATCATGACAACAGCCGACAGTCCGACAGCAAAGCGCAAAGGTCGCATTTCCCCCTCTCCTTCTATTGAGCTTTACGTATCCTCGTGACGCT
>CAYYZZ010000469.1:0-1909 GCA_964476235.1 uncultured Streptomycetaceae bacterium
CCGTACACGCGCGACGAGGAAGCGCGCTTTCCCGATCTCATCGCCGAGATGAACCGCGAGAACCTTGCCTTCGTCGTGCACGTCGGGGACTTCAAGTCGGCGCGGGCGCGCTGCAGCGACGAGTTGTTCCTGCAGCGCAGGGACTGGTTCGAGTTCTTCCGCCACCCGTTCGTGTTCGTGCCGGGCGACAACGAGTGGGCGGATTGCCGGCGGTTTTTCGCCGGCGGCTATGATCCCCTCGAGCGGCTCCGCAAGCTGCGCGAGCTGTTTTTCAGGGGCGAGGAGAGCCTGGGTCAGCGCCGGATCAACCTCTCGCGCCAGTTGCCGGATTACCCTGAGCATGCGCGCTGGCGGCACGATAACGTGCTGTTCGTGACGCTTAACGTGCCCGGATCCTACAACAACGCCCGCCTCATGCCCGAGGAGTTCCGCGGCCGCAGCACCGCGGTGGGCGGATGGCTGGAGCAGTCGTTCGGGCTCGCGCGCGCAAACGGGCTGCGCGCGGTGGTGGTGCTGATGCAGGCCAATCCCTGGGCCTCGCCGACCAACCGCTACTTCGGTTATCGAGAGCTATTGGCCACGCTGGCGGCAAGGACCCGGGAATTCGACGGTGAAGTGCTGCTGGTGCACGGCGACACGCACCGCTATCGCGTGGATCGCCCGATGCGCGATCCCGCCAACGGCGCGCCGCTCGCCAATTTCATGCGCGTGGAAGTGTTCGGCAGCCCCTCGATGAACTGGGTGCGCATACGCGTCATCGAGGACGCGGGGCGCGTCCGCTTCACAGTGACGCCCGGCAGTTGACGCCAGTTGGCAGCCGTCAGTTTGCAGTTTGCAGCAGCTGGTTCGAAGTTACTGTCAACTGCCCACTGTTAACTGCCAACTCAATGGTGATGGTGTCCACCATCACCATGCACGTGGCCGTGGGCGAGCTCCTCCTGGGTCGCCGCGCGCACGGCGGCCACGGTGCAGGAGAACTCCAGCGTCTTGCCGGCGAGAGGATGGTTGCCATCCACCACCACCTTGCCGTCGGCGATGTTGGTGACGGTGTAAATCAGCGCCGTGCCGGACTCCGTGCCGCGCCCTTCGAACTGCATGCCGACCGCGATGTTGTCGGGAAATTTGCTGCGCGGTTCGAGGTGCACCAGTTCCGCGTCGTAATCGCCGAACGCGTCGTCGGGCTCGAGCCTGACGCGGCAGCTCACGCCCGCGGTTTTTCCGGACAGCGCCTTCTCCACCTGCGGGAAAATTCCGTCGTAGCCGCCGTGCAGGTATTCGATCGGCGCATCCGTCTTCTCGATCGTCCCGCCGTCGGCGTCGAGCAATTCGTAGGTGAGCGAAACGACCGTGTCTTTCTTTATTTGCACTTGCCGATAACTTTCAACAGTCCGAGAACTTCCTGCGCGTGGCCGCGCGGGCTCACCCCGTAGAGCGCGTGCCTCAACGTGCCCTTGCGGTCGATGATGAACGTCGAGCGCACGATGCAGGTTTTTTTCTTCCCCTCCACTTCCTTGTCGTGCAGCACCCCGTAGCGGCGGCATACCTCGCCGTCCGCGTCGGCGAGCAGCTGCACGCACAGGCCGTGCTTGTCGCGGAACGTGCCGTGGGACAGGCAGTCGTCCATGCTCACCCCAAGCACCACCGCCTTCAACGCGCCAAAAGCGTCCTCTTTCTCGCTGAATTCGATCGCTTCCAGCGTGCAGCCCGGGGTGTCGTCCTTGGGGTAGAAATAGAGCACGACGTTGCGGCGGTTCCTGAAGCTGTCGAGGCTCACCACGTTCATGTCGACATCGGGCAGATCGAAACCCGGCGCCGGCTGCCCCGGTTGCAGCATGGTTGAGGTGTGCAGGGTTACCGGCAACATGTTTATGGGCTCTTACTTTATTGTGTGAACAACAGCCGCCGCGGT
>CAYYZZ010000470.1:0-1906 GCA_964476235.1 uncultured Streptomycetaceae bacterium
GGTCCGGCGTCTCCTCGAACGGGAAGCCGTCGGCGAAGGCCTCGTAGTCGTGGGCCTTCAGCTTGAACGCGTAGCCCTCGCGCGCCGCGCGCTGGGCGTAGAGCGCGAGCAGCTCCGCCGCGGAATCGCGCACCTGCTTCGCCGCCTTCTTCTTCGCCTTGTCCCACTGACCGCTGCCGAGCTGGTGCAGCGGCGCCGCGTCTGCCGGCGCGCCGCTGTAGCGGGAAATCAGCTGCAGGCTGGAGACCGGCACGTAGAGCTTGTCGCCGCCGGCGTATTCCAGCGTGAGGAACTCGCTCAGTTGTCCAATGAGCCCGTCGCCGAGATTCATCGTCATGAGCCCGAGGTAGCGGCCGATGCCGTGGCTCTCGTGCACTACCGGGTCGCCGATCTTGACCTCGGAGAGATCGCGCAGCATGCCCTCGGGGGAGACCCGCTGCGCTCCCTCGCGCTCCCGGCGCGGCCGGGCCTGGTGGGCGTAGAGCTCGTTTTCGGTGACGATCGCTAGCGGCGGGTCGGACAGGATGAATCCGGCATGCAGCGGGCCGGTGCCGAGCATGAACGGCTCGCTGGCGGCCGCGAACTGCGCGTAATCCTGGACGACCGCCGGCGGCAGCCCGTGTTCGGTGAAATACTCGAGCAGGGTTTCGCGCCGGCCGGCGCCCTCCGCCAGTACCAGCACGCGGCCCTTGAATGCCGCGGCGAACGAGCGTATCCGGTGCAATGGGTCATTGGCCTTCCTATCGACCGCCAACGATGGCAGGGTGGCGGTCGCTGTCTGCGCCGCGGCAGAGGGATGAGGGAGTGAGTCCGGGGTTTCGATGGACGCACCTGCGTGCGTCCGAGCCGGCGAACGCCCGACGCGATGCAGCGCGTCGGGATGGGATGAGGGATGACCCGAAGTGCTTCGTTCCGGCTCGGCCGTGCCGAGCCGTGATTCGCCCGCAGAGGACAATTCGATGCGGGCGAATGGCTTGATCGAGCCGAAGAATTCGTCGGCGGTCTGGTACAGCTCGTGGGGTGGCAGGACGGGATTGGCACGGTCGCCGCGCAGCACGGCGTAGCGCGCGTGGGTATCGGTCCAGAATTGCTCGATCGCCTGCTGCAGCCCCGGCTGCACGCACAGCAGCGTCTCCGGCGGCAGGTAATCGGTGACGAGGGCGGTCTTGTCGAAGAACAGCGGCAGGAAGTACTCGATGCCGGCACTCGGCACGCCCTTGGAGACGTCCTTGTAGACACGGCTGCGCGAGGGATCCCCCTCGAATTTCTCGCGGAAATTGCGGCGGAACCGCGTCTGGCCCTCTTCGTCCATGGGAAACTCGCGCGCGGGCAGCAGCCTCACTTCGTTGACCTTGTAGATCGAGCGCTGGCTGTCGGCGTCGAAGCTGCGGATGCTCTCCACCACGTCGTCGTCGAACTCGATGCGGTAGGGCAGCGCGCTGCCCGTCGGGAAGAGATCGATCAGCCCACCCCGCACGCAGTACTCGCCGGGCGCGACCACTTGCGTCACGTGCGCGTAACCGGCCGTGACGAGTTGGCGGCGCAGTTCGCCAGGGGAGAGTTTTTCCCCCTGCTTGAAGAAAAAGGAGCGCGCGGCGAGATATTCCACCGGCGCGAGGCGCAGCAGCGCCGTCGTGACCGGCACGATCACGACGTCGAACGTGCGCTGCATCAACTGGTAGAGCGTCGCGAGCCGCTCGGACACCAGGTCCTGGTGCGGCGAGAACGGGTCATAAGGAAGCGTCTCCCAATCCGGGAATAGGTGGACCTTTATTCCCGGATCAAAGAACGGAACTTCTTCCAGCAGCCGTTGGGCATCGGAGGCTGAGGCGGTAATTACGGCGAGCGGGCGCCGCGCGCGGGCGAGTTGCGCGATCAGGAGCGCGTCGGAGGAGCCGTGCAGGGG
>CAYYZZ010000471.1:0-1877 GCA_964476235.1 uncultured Streptomycetaceae bacterium
TCTCCTGATCGCTCGGAATGAACGGCGAGAATCGTTCCTGCGCCTGCGCGGCGCCCGAGAACGCGAGGCACGACAGCACGAGGAGGAGGCGGAGCGTTTGCATAGTAAGTGATGAAGTGATGAAGTGACGAAGGCGTTAATTCCGCTACGGAAACGAAATGTAGCGCCTGACCTCCTCGCTGGCAATTGCGTTCATGATGCGGACGCAATAGGCTATAGGGCTTCCGCCTGCGAGACAGGCGGAAGCCGGTGATGAGTGATGGGGGAACTACCCTAAGGCAAAAGGCAAAAGGCAAAAGGCAAGAGAAGCTACCAGTCACCCGTATCTCGTCACCTGTCATTCCCGCGAAGGCGGGAATCTAGTGCTATCAGTAGTTGACTGGATCCCCGCCTTCGCGGGGACGACGTCTGCCGTCACCCGTAATCGTTACTTTTTTCAAGGAAAGGCCATGATGAACCGCAGAACATTTACCACCCTGCTGGCGGGAACGACCGCGGCGTCCATGCTGGGCTGCGCGGGGAGAACGATGGAGTCCGCGGCTGGAGCCGAGGGAACCTCCGCCGGGGCGGCCCGGCGCGGGCCCACCGTGCTCTACAGCAGCGTGGGCGAAATGCTGACCCAGTACGAGGTGGACGTGGCCGGATACGCCTTGACCCGGCGGGCCTCGGTGACGCTTCCGGCCAACATCCAGTACGTGTGGCCGCACCCTTCGAGGCATTACTTGTACGTTACCTCGAGCAACAGCGCGCCGGGGGCGACCGGCATCGTCGGCGACAAGCATCATATCAGCGCCTTCCGCATACTTCCCGGCGGGGCGCTGCAGCCGCACGGCGAGGCGCGGGCGCTGCCGTCGCGCCCAATACACAATAGCCTCGATGCCACCGGCGCCTACGCGCTGATCGCCTACAACAACCCGAGCGCAGTGACGGTTCACCGCATCAACCGCGACGAGACCCTCGGGGAGCAGGTGCAGCAGCCGGCGAAGCCGGACGCCGGCATCTTTGCGCACCAGGTCCTGCCGATGCCGTCCAATCGCGACGTCATCCTCGTCGCGCGCGGCAACGATGCCACCGGCAAGAAGCCGGAAGATCCCGGCGCGTTCAAGCTCTACCGCTTCAAGGACGGCGTGCTGACGAACCTGGCTACCGTCGCGCCGAACGGGGGCCGCGGTTTCGGGCCGCGGCATCTCGACTTTCACCCGACGCAGCCGTGGGTGTACGTCTCGGTCGAGCGGCAGAACAAGCTGCACGTCTACCGGCTCGAGAAGGACGCGCTCAGCCACGAGCCGGTGTACTCGAAGGACACGCTTGCGGAGCCGCACAACGAGCGGCCGCGGCAGCTCGGCGGCGCCATACACGTTCATCCCAACGGCCGGTTCGTCTACACGTCGAACCGCGCCGACAGCACCGTGGAGTTCGAGGGCCGGCGCGTGTTTCGCGGCGGCGAGAACAGCATTGCCGTCTTCTCCATCAACCCGGCGACCGGAGAGCCGACGCTGATCCAGCACGCCGACACGCGCGGCATCCACGTGCGGACGTTCTCTCTCGATCCCACCGGGCGCATGCTCGTGGCGGCCAGCATCATGCCCCTGCCGGTGCGTGATGGCGCGCGCGTCGTTACGGTGCCGGCCGGTCTGTCCGTGTTCCGGGTGGGCGGCGACGGCAAGCTTGACTTCGTGCGCAAATACGACGTGGAGACGGCCGGCAAGACGCAATTCTGGTCGGGAATGATTGGACTATGAGCGGGTGACTGGTGACTTGTGACTGGGCCCCAGGACCAGCAACAGGAAAGAAAAACGGCGCCGCGAATCGCGGCGCCGTTTTGTTTGGTGGTTTTGTGACGGTTAATTCATCATTCATCACTCATCGTTCATCAT
>CAYYZZ010000472.1:0-1858 GCA_964476235.1 uncultured Streptomycetaceae bacterium
CTGATGAAGGCGACCGAGCAGATCTCGGCGATGGAGATGATGGCGGTGGACCCGATCGCGCGCGTCATCGGCCCGCGTTTCTGGGGCGGCGTGATCTCCATGCCGCTGCTCGCCGCGATCTTCAGCGCGATGGGCGTGTTCGGCGGCTACCTCATCGCGGTGGTGCTGATCGGGGTGGACGCGGGCGCGTTCTGGTCGCAGATGCAGAGCGCGGTGGATTTCCGCCAGGATATCGTAAACGGAGTGATCAAGAGCGTGGTGTTCGGCGTGGCGGTGACGGCGATCGCGCTCTTCGAGGGTTACGATGCCCCGCCCACCGCGGAGGGCGTGTCGGGTGCAACCACGCGCACGGTGGTCACCTCGTCGCTCACCATACTCGGGCTCGATTTCATTCTCACCGCTTTCATGTTCAAGGGAGTCTAGGCGCATGGACAGAACCGTTCTCGACCTTTGGGTCGGCATCTTCGTCGCCGCCGGGACCGCGGCCCTTTTCGTGCTCGCTTTGCAAGTGGGCAACGCGGGCACTACGTTCAAACGGAGCGATGCTTACCGGGTCAACGCCGAGTTCGACAACATCGGGGGGCTCAAGGAAAACGCGCCGGTGAAAAGCGCGGGAGTGGTGGTCGGGCGAGTGGACGACATCCAGTTCGACGGCAAGAAGTTTGTCGCCCGCGTGGTCATTAAGATCGACAAGCGCTACCCGTTTCCGAAGGACACCTCGGTGTCCATCATCACCGCCGGCCTGCTCGGCGAGCAGTACATCGGTCTCGAGGCGGGCGGCGATACCGCGCTGCTGAAGGACGGCGACACGCTCAAGCTCACGCAGTCCGCGGTAGTATTGGAAAAGCTGATCGGCCAGTTCCTGTATAACAAGGCCGCGGAAGGCGGGGCGAAGTAACCCAGTGATGAATGATGAATGATGAGTGATCCCATGATGAAAAAACTGTTGATGATGGTGTTGGCGATAACCTGCACGGCGGCTGCGCCGGCGCAGGCGCAGGATGCGATGGCGCCGGATGCGCTGGCCAAGAGCGTGACGGACGACGTGCTGGCGGTCTTGCGGTCGGACAAGGAAATCCAGGCGGGCAACATCGGGAAGGTGGTGAACCTGGTTGAAAAGAAAGTCCTGCCGCACTTCGATTTCGCCCGGATGACGCGGCTCGCGGTCGGCCCGAACTGGCGGCAGGCGAGCTCCGAGCAGCAGAAATCGCTGGTCAGCGAGTTCCGGACGTTGCTGGTGCATACCTATGCCGCGACGTTCGTGGCGTACCGCAACCAGACCATCGATTACCGGCCGCCGCGCATGCAGCCCAACGATACGGAAGTGGTGATCAAGTCCCTGATCAACCAGCCGGGCGGCAAACCGGTCACCGTGGATTACAAGATGGAGAAGAACGCCAGCGGGTGGAAGGTGTACGACGTGGTGGTGGCGGACCTGAGCCTGGTGCAGAACTACCGCGGCAGCTTCGAGACCGAAGTGCGCAAGGGCGGCATCGACGGGCTGATCAAGGCGCTCGCCGACAAGAACAAGCAGCTCACCGCCGGGAACACGGCGACGTCAAATAAATGATCGCTTGCGACGACGGCCGCTGCACCCTGCAGGGGCCGATCACCCTGGAAAGCGTGGTCGCGCTGCTCGCCCGGGGCAACGAGCTGTTCACCGCGCCGCAGATGACGGTCGATCTTGCCACCGTCACGGAGGTGGATTCCTCCGCGTTGAGCCTGCTGCTCGAATGGCGGCGCGAGGCGGGCCGCGGCGGCCGGGCGATCCGTTACCTCAACCTGCCAGCCAATCTCAAGAGCCTGGCCGAGCTCTACGGCATCACCGAGCTGCTCGGCGAAGCGTGAGCAGCTCGGT
>CAYYZZ010000473.1:0-1854 GCA_964476235.1 uncultured Streptomycetaceae bacterium
GCCCAGTCGGGATACTTCGCCCGGAATTCCCCCCTCACCTGCTCGGCCGTCTCGTCCGACGATTTCCCCTGCTTCTTGAGCTCGGCCACCCGCGCCTGCAGGGCTTTCAGATAATCGCGGTACTCGCCGATGAGGGACGAGTCCGCGACCGGATAGTGGGCGCCGATGACCGTGTGCGGCTGGAGTTTCTCCAGTCGATTGAGGCTCGCGAGCCACGTGCGCCCGCTCGCTTCCGGTGACGAGAATGCCGGGAACAATCCCTTCATCGCCAGATCGCCGGAGAACAGCACGCGGTCGCCCTCCACGAAGATCGCCGTGTCCCCTACCGTATGCCCCGGGCCCAGCCAGAGCAGCCGCACGCGCACTCCGCCCAGGTCGAGCATCTTCTCGCGCTCGAAGAGCTCGGTGGGGGCACGAAACGACGTGATGTCTTTCAGAACGCCGGCAACCACCGGGGAGACGCTGCTGAATCTTGCCACGTGTTTCATTCCCAACTCCTCGAGCTCCTTCTGCTGGGCTGCCGCGCGGACGATCTTCGTGCTCTCGGGGAATGCCGCTTCGCCGGTGGTGTGTTCGGAATGGTAATGGGTGTTCACGATAATGACATCGGTGTTCTTGCTCACTTTGGCCATTTCGCGCAGCACCGCTTGTCCGCTGCGCAGGCCCATGCCCGGGTCGATGATCAGCGTTGCCTTGCTGCCGACGATGATGCCGACGTTGGGCACCATGCCCACTTTCTCGTCGGGAATGACGTAGACGTGCTCCGAGAGCTTGACGGTCGTGCCTTCCTTGACGACCGGCGGCGCCGGCGCATGGGCCGGCGCTTGCGCCACCGCCAGCGAAGCCGTAACGGTCAGGGCAGCAAATAGCGCGATGGAACCAGCAGCCTTGAGACTCATACCGTTCTCCTCTCTTGAGGTTGAGCGATGAAAAGGCCGCGCATCGCGCGGCCTTTCCCGGTCACCGGTCACTGGTCACGAGTCACGCCTCATCTGGCCAGCGGATCGGGCCGCATCTGGAACTTCACCACTCGCGGATGGTTCTTCGTGCCGCCCTCATTGTGGAACACCGTGCGGGTCGAGTTCGTCGCCCACAGCGCCCTTCCCTTCCAGCCGGCATTGGCGTCGTCAATGCGCCCTTCCGACCACTTGGCGAAGAAGCCCATGGGATAGGGCACACGGATGGTGACGAACTTGCCGTCGACCAGAGCGAAGTACGAGTCGCTCATGTTGCCCGTGGCGATCGGCACGTTCTCGCCCAGTCCGAACGTGTTGAACTGGTCCACCCAGGTGTAATAGCTCGCCTCGGCGCTGCCGTCGTCCTGCACGTCCCTGAACTGCGGCCCGGGGAACCGGTAGAGTGTCCAACCCTCGGGGCAATGCTTGCCGGTCGCTTTCGGCCCGTTCAACGGCCCCTTGCACTTGCTGCGATCGAACTTGCCGAGATGACCGCTCGCAAGCGAGGCCCAGAACACGCCGTCGCGGCCGATGTCGCCGCCGCGCGGCCCGTAGCCGGGGAATGG
Organism: uncultured Streptomycetaceae bacterium; assembly: GCA_964476235.1. Taxonomy (GTDB): domain Bacteria; phylum Pseudomonadota; class Gammaproteobacteria; order Burkholderiales; family SG8-41; genus SG8-41. The sequence goes on from CAYYZZ010000473.1 coordinate 1,523, forward strand.
CGGCTCGAAGACCTCCGTGAGCGACGTGTGCGTCGGATCCGCACCCGGGGCAATCCGCACCACGCGGCCGGGATATCCGAGTTGGGTTCCCCAGATCGAGCCGTCTTTCGGGTTGTAGCCCACGCTGTAGAGGTTCGCCGCCACCCGCGTGTCCTTGGCCGCGTCGGCTGGCTGGTTCGGCTCGACGAACGCGTCGCGCTTGCCGTTGCCGTTGGTATCGAGCACGAACGGCGACCAGCCCTGCGACCGAACCTCGTCGCCGGTCTCCTCGAACATCTTCCGGTTGATCCAGCCGAAGGCGCCCGGCCCGGTGACCCCGCTCGAGAACCACA
>CAYYZZ010000474.1:0-1847 GCA_964476235.1 uncultured Streptomycetaceae bacterium
CCAGGCGAGGAACACGACGCCGGTCTTGTAAAAGCGCGTCGGCGCGCGGAAGATGTGGCGCGACAGCCGCACGGTCGGAGCGAGGATGTCATGGTAGGCCGTGCGGTCGTTGACAGCGAGCGCCGAGAGCGCGGCGGAAGCCGCGGGCGCGATCGAGTCGAAAATGCCGAGCAGCGCATCCGAGTGGCCTTGCGCATCGCCCTCGATCAGCTCTGCGAAGTTGAAGTCGTCGCCGGTGTACATGCGGACATCCTTTGGCAGGCGCCGCCGCATCGCGATCTCCTTGTCCTGGTCGAGCAGAGAGACCTTGATGCCGTCCACTTTCGCGCCGTTGCGGCGGATCACGTCGAGGCAGACGTCCATCGCCTTGGCGTGGTCCTTGCTGCCCCAGTATCCCTCGAGCGCGGGATCGAACATCTCGCCAAGCCAGTGGATGATCACCGGGGCTTTCACCTGATGGAGAATTTGGTCGTAGACCCGCCCGTAGTCGTCGGGCGATTTCGCGCAGGCCGTGAGCGCCCGGCTCGCCATCAGGACGATACGGCCGCCCAGCTTCTCGACCGCCGCGCACTGCTCCTCGTACGCCGCGATCACCCGCTCGATCTTGAGGGCCGGATCCGGGGCCAGGTGGTCGGTCCCGGCGCCGCAGCCGACGGCTGCGCCAGGCACGTCTTTTGCCGCTTCGAGCGTGCGGCGAATCAGCTCGAGCGAGGCCGGCCAGTCCATGCCCATGCCGCGCTGGGCGGTATCCATCGCCTCGGCAACGCCCAGGCCCCATGACCACAGGTGCCGGCGGAAAGCGATGGTCGCGTCCCAGTCAACCGCCGCGTCCAGCCACGGCTCTTTCGCCGACCAGGGGTCGGCGACGACGTGCGCCGCGGCGTAGGCGATGCGCGTGAAAGGCTTCGAGGGTTTTTCGAACTTGCGCGGCTCGCGCACCTGATAAGTTTGCAGTTGGCGGTCTGCAGTTGGCAGCTGGATCGTTTGTATAGCATCCCGCTTCATGATTTGTCACCCATCACCCATCACCCATCACTCATCACTCATCACTCATCACCCATCACTCATCACGCTTTTAGTGCGGGTACATTGAGCCACTTGCGCTGCCGCCAGCTCTTCAACCCGAGCTCGGCGAGCTGCACGCCCCTGGCGCCCTCCATCAGGCCCCAGCGGAACGGGCCCTCGCCCGCGACATGCTTGAGGAAAAGCTCCCACTGCGCCTTGAACGCATTGCCCCAGGCGGGGTCGTCCGGCTCCTCCTTCCAGCCCTCGAAGAAATCGATCGGCTGCGGCATGTCCGGGTTCCACACCGGCTTCGGCGTCTCGTCGAGCGATTGCGTGAAGCAGCGCCGCAGGCCCGCCACCGCCGAGCCCTTGGTTCCATCCACCTGCAGCGTCAGCAGTTCGTCGCGCCGCACGCGCACGGTCCACGAGCTGTTGAAGTGAGCGATGACGCCGCCCGCCAGCTCGAAGGTCGCATAAGCTGCATCATCGGCGGTCGCCTTGTACTTCTTGTTGTTCTCGTCCCAGCGGTACGGGATGTGAGTCGCGCCGCGGCACGACACCGCCTTCACTTCGCCGAACAGGTTGTCGAGGACGTAGCGCCAGTGGCACAGCATGTCGAGGATGATGCCGCCGCCATCCTCGCCGCGGTAGTTCCACGATGGTCGCTGCGCCGGTGGCCCACCGAGATGAGGGTCGCCTTCGAACACCCAGTAGCCGAACTCGCCGCGAACCGAGAGGATTTTTCCGAAGAAACCGGCATCCCGCAGGCGCTGGAGCTTGAGCAGCCCCGGCAGCCACAGCTTGTCCTGCACCACGCCGTGCTTCACGCGCGCCTTCTTCGC
>CAYYZZ010000475.1:0-1845 GCA_964476235.1 uncultured Streptomycetaceae bacterium
CGCGGCTGCGGCGCGAGGCGTTCGGCTTCGTGTTCCAGAGCTACAACCTCATCGGGACCGCGTCCGCGCTGGAAAACGTCGAGGTGCCCGCGGTCTACTCGGGGATGCCGGCGCGAGACCGGAACGCGCGGGCAAGAGCGCTGCTCGGCTCGCTCGGGCTCGGCGACCGTCTTGCGCACCGGCCCAGCCAGTTGTCCGGGGGGCAGCAGCAGCGCGTTTCCATCGCCCGCGCACTGATGAACGGCGGGCGCATCGTCCTGGCCGACGAGCCCACCGGCGCGCTCGACAGCAAGAGCGGCACCGAAGTGATGGCGCTGCTGCAGGACCTGTCGCGCCGCGGGCACACGGTCATCCTCATCACGCACGCAGTCGACATTGCCGGGCAGGCGCAGCGCATCATCGAGATCAGGGACGGGCGGATCGTAAGCGACCCCGGCCCGAATTTGTCCGCGCCGCCGTCCGCCCAGCTGTCCGCGCAGTCGTCCGCGCAGTTGCCTGACCAACAGGCGGTGCCCGACATCGGGCAGCCGCAGGATGAAGGCGGCGCGTCGCTTCTCGGCGGCGCGCTCGAGGCGGCGAAGACCGCGGTGCGGGCGCTGCGCGCCAATCTGTTTCGCACGGTGCTCACGCTGCTCGGCATCGTAATCGGCGTCGGCTCGGTAATCGCGATGCTCGCCATCGGCGACGGGGCCAAGCAGATCGTGCTCGATCGCATCAGCGCATTGGGCACGAACCTGCTGCTCATCCGCCCGGGCCCGCCGATACGCAGAGGCGTCGGCGGGACCGTCGCCTCACTGGTGCCGGAGGACGCCGAGATGATTGCCGCGCTGCCCAACGTCCTGGCCGCCGTGCCCGAGCTCGGGGGGAGCGTCACCGTGCGCGTTGGCAATTCCGACTACCAGACCCAGGCGACCGGGACGACTGCGACGTTTCCGGTGGCCCGCAATTGGCCGGTCAGCAAGGGAGTATTTTTTTCCACGGCGGACGTGAAGAGCTATGCCTCGGTGGTGGTGCTCGGCCAGACCGTCGCGGACAACCTGTTTGCAAAGGGAGTGGATCCCGTCGGCCAGTACGTCGTGTTGAACAACGTGCTGTTCCAGGTCATCGGCCTGATGGCGGTGCGCGGCGCTTCGCCGCAGGGGCAGGACCAGGACGACGCGGTGCTGGTGCCGCTGACGACGGGCGGCCTGCGCCTGTTCGGCCAGCGTTTCCTGCGTAACATCACCGTGGCGGTGGACGACGTTGCCCTCATCGACGAGACGCAGGATACCGTGACGGCGCTGCTGCAGGCGCGCCACCAAACCGTGGACTTCCAGATCCGCAACATGGCATCGATCCTGGAAACGGCCACGGAGACACAGGATACGCTGACCATTCTGCTGGGGTCGATCGCGGCAATCTCGCTGCTGGTGGGCGGCATCGGCGTGATGAACATCATGCTGGTGAGCGTGACCGAGCGCACGCGCGAGATCGGCATCCGCATGGCCACCGGCGCGCGCATGAGGAATATCCTGCAGCAATTCCTCATCGAGGCTCTGGTGGTGTCATTGCTCGGTGGAGCGATCGGCGTGGCGGTCGGGCTTGGCGCAGCCGCAGTCATCGGGTCGTTCGGAACGCCGGTCAAATATTCGCTCGGACCGGTGCTGCTCGCGTTCGGCTGCGCTTTCGCGACCGGGCTCGTTTTCGGCTATATGCCGGCGCGAAAGGCGGCGCGGGTGGATCCGATCGTCGCATTGGCAACCTAGCGTCCTGAGTCGCTAATTCGCTGAACAAAAGATGCCGATAATTGCCGACGCGCCGGAACGTGGAGCAGGGGCCCCGGTTTCCGGGGATGCGACCGTGCAG
>CAYYZZ010000476.1:0-1830 GCA_964476235.1 uncultured Streptomycetaceae bacterium
GCACGTGCTCTTCCAGCACCGTCTTGCCATCGCAGTTTCTCAACAGCGATTCGAGCACGACGCGGATGGAGATCGGCAGGCGCGCGATGCGACCCGCGCCGCTCTCTTCGAGTTTTTTCAAGGAATAAACATGGCCTTTCCCGGCGGGTCCGAGGTCGGCTTCGATGCGGCAGGCTTGTTTGAGAGAAGTGGTCATGTCAATTCCTGATGAGTTTCATGAGTTCGCGCACTGAGGAAAGTTTCTCGGCGTGCTGGATGGCGCGAGCGATGTCGTAGACGCACTCGGCGGGCTTCGCGTAGCCCGCCAGGCGGCTGAATTTCTCGTTGCGTTCCTGGTTGTTGACCGGGTCTGCCGGCATGCCGTGCGGGTCCAGCACGAAGCTCGCGCGGCGCTCGCCGTTCGCCAGCAGCAACTCGATGCGGGAGCCGTAGTGCTTCGGGTAAGCCGCTTCCATTTCGGCATCGACGAATAACTCGACCCGGCGAGCGAGCGCTCGGCGCCCGGCGTCTTCGATAGCTTTCTCGAGGTACATGCCCGGGTCGGTGGGGTCGCCGGTCAGCGCCAGCGCGGCACAATAGGGAAAGCTGTATTGTGCGCCCATGGTGTCCACGGGCGCCGGCTCGCCGTTATTCTTCGCCGCGTATGCGCTGACGCCGATGCGCACTTGCTTGATGTCCTTCGGCTCCAACGGCTGCGGGCCGCGCAGTACAACGAGCTGCTGCACCGCCGCCTGGATCCAGCTGCAGCAGGGATAGACCTTCACGTACACGCATTGCATGGCCCAGTCCTTGCCGAGTCCCGCTGTGAGCAGCTCGGGTCGTGCGGACTTGCCACCGAAGACTTCCAGCAGGCCGAAGCGCCCGTCGATCGCGGTGGGCGGGCCGGTGAAATCGCGCGCGGCAAGCTGCGCCATCCTCACGCCCGATTCCGCGGCCCGGCCGGCGTGCATCCGCTTCATCATGCCGCCGCCAGTTCCCGCGGCGAAGCTCTTGATGCCGGAAGCAGTGGAGCAAGCGAGGCCCGCGGCGGAGCTCAGCTGCTCCGGCTTGAGGCCCATCACGACGCCCGCGGCCACGGCCGCGCCAACGGGTCCGATCACGGAAGTTTTGTGGAAGCCCCGGTGCGCCGGCTCGACGCCAGCGGCAAGGCCGACGCGATTGAGAATCTCGTAGCCGGCGATGATACCGAGCAGCAGGCGGGCGCCGGGCGCGTCGACGGACTCAGCGGCGGCCAGCGCGGCCGGGATGATGATGGCGCCGGGATGGACGATCGCCTCGTCGAGCAGGTCGTCGAGCTCGAAGCCGTGCGTGGCGGTGCCGTTGCACAGCGCCGCTGCCGGCGCCGCCAGAGTCTGCTGGTGCCCGATGACGGTGCTGCGGCCGCGGGAGCCTTCGGCCAGCATCTCGTCGGCCATGATCTTCGCCCACGGCTGCAGGCTGCCGAACAGCGCGCAACCGAGCGAATCGAGCAGGCATCCCTTCGCGCGGCTCACGACGTCCGGCGGCAGCGATTCCAGCTTGAGCCCGTGCGCGAACTCGATCAGCTCGCGCGAGTGGCTGCGGGTGGGGAGGTTTTCTGGTTTCATAGACTTAAATTAGCCGCCAAGACGCCAAGGCGCCAAGAAATTCAATCAAAAATAAATACGAACCGCCAAGACCGCTAAGCACGCAAAGAGAATCCATAATCAAAACTTTAACGTCACGCATCAGTGGCAGACAAAGCGCACAGCGATTTGGCTGTCCACTGCATGCGCTTGTTATGTGTTTATATTCATTCTCAGTGGTGTCCCAACGTTTTTCAGAGGAGAACGCCTTGGATTGGCGTTATTG
>CAYYZZ010000477.1:0-1815 GCA_964476235.1 uncultured Streptomycetaceae bacterium
AATCGCGCACCGAGTCGTAGCCCAGCTTGGGGTACACGCTCGGGCCGAGCGACAGCGGGCTGGCGATGGCGACCAGCAGCGTGTAGCCGTCGGGTTGCGCTTTCGCCACCAGCTCGGAGCCCAGCGTGCCGCTCGCGCCGCCGCGGTTGTCCACCACCACCTGCTGCCCCAGGCGGGCCGACAGGCGCACCGCCAGCGCGCGGCCGAGGATGTCGTTGGTGCTGGCGCCCGGGGGATAGGGGACCACCAGCCGGATCGGCCGCTCGGGATACGCCGCCGCGCCGGCGCCGGCGAAAAAGGCCAGCGCGAGCGCCGCCACGAGTTTCGGAAGCTTTTCACCATGGCGGGTCATGCGTCACTCCTGGGTCCGCACCAGCACGGCATCGATCGCCTCCAGCAGCACGACGGCGTCGATCAGTAGCGTCGAAATCCCGAGTTTCATATCGATAGTCTCCCTTGAAAAGGCGGGTTGCCGGCCGCCGTCCGGCCTTCATGGCCGCGAGCCTTGCTATCATAACGCGCCTGTCCGAAATTCCGGTGGTGAATTCCCCGATGCGCAAATGGAAATTGTCGGCCCTGCTGCTCGCGGCGATGCTCGCGTGGAGCACGTGCCCCGCCCAGGATTACCCGTCCCGCCCGGTGCGCATCATCGTCGGCTTCGGCGCGGGCGGACCCGACACGACGGCGCGGATTATCGCGCAGCAGCTGTCCGCCCAGATGGGCCAGCCCTTCGTCGTGGACAACCGGCCCGGCGCGAGCGGGATCATCGGCGCCGACCTCGTGGCGAAGGCCGCGCCGGACGGCCACACGCTGCTGGTCACGTCCTCCTCGTTCGCGCTGAATCCCAGCATCCACAGGAAGCTGCCGTTCGACGCCCTCAAGGATTTCAAGCGGGTCTCGCATATCTGCTCCTCCGAGGCGTACATCCTGGCGGTCAACCCGTCGGTGCCGGCGCAGAGCGTCAAGGAGCTGATCGCGCTCGCCCGGAAACCCGGCAGCCGGATTTCCTACGGATCGGCCGGCGTGGGCAACGTCAGCCACCTGGTGACCGCGGTGTTCAACGCCCGCGCCGGCATGAACATGGTACACGTTCCCTACAAGGGAGCCGGCGCGGCGATCGGCGCGCTGATGGCCGGAGAGATCCAGGTCATGTTCGTGACGCCGACGCTGGGCGTGCCGGCCATCAAGTCCGGCAAGATCCGCGCGCTTGCCTATGACCACGCGACGCGCGCTGCTTTCCTGCCCGACGTTCCCACGCTGGCCGAGGCGGGCGCGCCGGCGACGCAGATCGACGGCAGCTGGCACGGGCTCTTCGCGCCGGCAAAGACGCCGCCCGCCATCGTCGCCCGCCTGGAGAGTGAAGTGAGGAAGGCGCTTGCGGCACCGCAAGTGCGCGAGCGGTTCGTCAAGCTGGGCCTGGTGCCGGTCGGCAGCTCGTCCGCGGAGTTCAGGACGTTCGTTTCCGTCGCGATCAAGCGCTTCGGCGAGGCGGCGCAGGTGGCCGGCCTCGAGCCCGAATAAAAGCAGGGAGTGAGCCGGGGTTTCGAATAACGTGCCTGCGCACGTTAGAGCCGGCGAACGCCCGGCCCGATGCAGCGGGCCGGGCCGGAGGGATGAAGGATGAGGGAAGAAAAGTTTGCAGTTTGCAGTGGGCAGTTTGCATGGAATAGTTGGCAGTTGACAGTGGGCAGTTGACAGTAATTTCGAACCCGCTGCTGCAAACTGCAAACTGACGGCTGCCAACTTCCTCTATGTGACGGCTGCCAACTTAACAGTCACCCAACACCCATCACTGCATCACTTGGCGTGAGCGGT
>CAYYZZ010000478.1:0-1805 GCA_964476235.1 uncultured Streptomycetaceae bacterium
CGCCGCGCCGGCATCTTCGACAGCTCCCACAGGCGGCGCTTGACCTCGGCCTTGGCAAGCCCCGCTGCCTTGAGTATCTCCGCGTGCTCGGGAGAGAGAATCAGCCACGGCTCGCCGCCGTGACTGTACTCGTTGCTCGGCGGGTGCTGCATCGTTTCTGCAATCACCCGCAGCAGCTCGCCGGCATCCTTGGTGTGGGTGTTCATGTTCATGGTGCCTTCCGCGCCCACGACCGTGACCGTGCTGCGCTCCCAGCCGTAGCCGCGCTCCACGTGCAGCGAATCCCACGGGTTCGCTTCTTCATTCTCGGCACAGCAAAAACTGTACTTTCCCGGCTGGCCGTGCGTGGCGCGGTCCATCGCCCCGGGCAGCGCGCCCCCAACGTTCTGCAGCACCAGGCGCAGCGCCCGTCCTATCGTCGCGTTGGCCTGCGTGCCCTGCCCCAGGCAATTGAAAGTGCCGTTGACCTCCAGCCGCCGCGCGACCGGCCCGCTGACGACAACCCAGACGGCCACGGAATTGGTGGTGGCCTGGATGCCCTGCAGGTTGAACTCGGGCGCCGCGGCCGCCTCGACCGCGGCGATCACAACCGGCAGGTAGGCGGGCTCGCAACCGGCCATCACGGCGTTGATGGCGATACGCTCGACGGTCGCCGAGCCGAAGCCCGGCGCAACCCTCGCCACGATCTCGCCCGCCGGCCGCCGCGTGCGCGCAAGCATCCGCGCGACACGCTCGATGGTCGGAGGGATGATCGGCAACCCATCGCTCCACCGGCGCTCGCAGTACAGGCGGTTGATCGCCTCGACATCGTCGGGCGCCTCGAACAAGGCAGCGCGCTCGTCGCTGCGCGCGCGCTGCCTCATGACTTCCCGATTATCACTCGTCACGACCTCTCCCGGTCACGAGGGTCACGATATCGGTGGCGCACTGTTCCGCCATCTGGCGAACCTCGTCCCGCTTGCGCAGCCCGAACGGATGGGCGATGACGACGATCGGCAGCTCGGGATTGCCCAGCGCCTTCGCCTGCGCGCGCCCCAGCGTCAGGAACGCGGTCGAGCAGACGGTGACGGCGGCGCGCCCCCGTTTCACGATTTCCACACTGTCGTGGACACTCCACGACGCGCACGACCCTCAGTCGCCCGATCCGGCGATCACCACGTCGCATTGATCGGCCAGCTCGCGCACGATTTCTTCCGGCGCCGGAACCGACGCCGAGCGCTTTCTGCGCTTGATGACCTGCTTGACGCCATGCTTCGCCAGCAGCAATTCCGCCAGATCGTCGACCAGGTGATTGAAATTGGGCTTCGCGTTGTCTATGAAGCCCACGACCTTGCCGGCCAGCGATTCGAACTTCTTGCCCGCTACGCCCGGTTCCGCCTGGCGCGTTGCGGTTGGATCGTAAAGTGAAACCATAGGCGCTCCTCGTGAGATCGATTTCAGTCAGCCCGGATATTGGCCTGCTCGATGACCTTGCTCCAGCGGCCGATTTCTTCGGCGATGAACCTGGACAATTCCTGCGGGCTGTTGCCAACCGGCTCCGCGCCCAGGGCGAGCAGCTGCTCGGGCAGGCCGGATGACTTCAGTATCTTCACTGTCTCCGCGTGCAGCCGCTTGATGATAGCTGGCGGCGTGGCGGCCGGGGCGAGCAGCGCGTACCACAATGAGGACTCGTAGCGCATCGCGACCTGCTCGGCGACCGTCGGGATTTCGGGTGCGGCGCGGGACCGCGCGCGGCCGGTCATCCCGAGCGCCCTCAGCTTGCCCGACTTCACGTGAGGCATGGCGGGCAGCGGGCTCGTGCACAT
>CAYYZZ010000479.1:0-1805 GCA_964476235.1 uncultured Streptomycetaceae bacterium
TTGAATTTTGAATGATCAATGTTGAGTGTCGAGTTCAAGGCCCGGGTCACCCCTTAACTCAAAATTAAGCATTCAAAACTCAAAACTGAGGCCCTGGCGGGCCGTCCATGGACCGTGGGCCGGCTGGTGCGGTCCGGAGCACAACGCTTCCGCGCCGCCCGTCTCGATTTTGGCCACGGCACCTGCAGCGCGCGCGATGAAGCGGCTTACCTGACCCTGCACGCGCTCGACCTGCCGCTCGATGCAACGGCGGGCATCCTTGACCGGGCCGTCAGCCCGTTGGAGGCGCGGCGCGTGCTGAATCTCTTCGAGCGCCGCATCCGCAGCGGCAAACCGGCCGCCTACCTGACGCGGGAAGCCTGGCTCGGCGGTTTTCGCTTCTACGTGGACGAGCGCGTCATCATCCCGCGCTCGCATATCGCCGGTTTGTTGCTCGACTGCCTCGATTCCCGGATCTCCGATGGCGGGAAGATCAGGACGGCGCTGGACCTGTGCACAGGGTCCGGCTGCCTCGCCATCCTGATGGCGCATGGCTTCCCCCGGGCAGGAATCGACGCCGCCGATATTTCACCGGCAGCACTGGCCGTCGCCCGAATCAATGTCAGTCAGTACCGAATGGGCGCTCGCATCCGTCTGATCAAATCCGATATGTTTTCCGCGTTAGGCGGAAAACATTACGACCTGATCGTCTCCAACCCACCCTATGTCACGGCCGCCGCCATGCGCCGTCTGCCGCGCGAGTACCGCCATGAGCCTCGCATGGCGCTGGCGGGCGGCGGGAACGGCCTGGACGTCGTGCGGGCGATCCTGCTGCAGGCGGCGGTCTATCTCAGGCCGGGAGGGATGCTGGTCATGGAAGTCGGCAGCGGGCGCTTGCGCGTCGAGCGCGCTTTCCCGCGGGTGGAATTCACCTGGCCCGAGACGCCGGGTGGCGGCGACGTGCTGATCGTGCACCGGGAGCAGCTGCCGCACTAGGCGCCTCCAGCCCCAGCGACGCGAGCAGCTGCCGGACCTCCAGACGCGGCAACTCGACGTATTGCCCGCGCTTCAGGCGACGCGGCAGGCTCACGCTGCCAAAGCGCACGCGCATCAGCCGGCTTACCCTCAGGTGCAGCGCCTCGAACAGGCGGCGCACCTCGCGATTGCGCCCTTCACGGATGACGATGTGGTACCAGTGATTGGCGCCCTCGCCGCCCCGGTCGTGAACGGCCTCGCAACGGGCCATGCCGTCATCGAGCCGCAGCCCGGACAACAGCTTTGCCTGCTGCTCCGGGGAGAGCCTGCCCTGCACTCGCACCGCGTACTCGCGCTCCAGCTCGTAGCGCGGATGCATCATGCGGTTGGCCAGCTCGCCTGAAGTGGTGAGTATCAGCAGACCGCTGGTGTTGAAGTCGAGGCGCCCCACCGCCAGCCATTTCGCGCCGCGCGGATGCGGCAGACGGTCGAATACACTGGGGCGTCCGCCGGGATCGTCACGGCTGACGATCTCGCCCTCGGGCTTGTAGTAGAGCAGCACGCGCGGCGGGTTCCTGTCCGCGGAACGGCTGATGGCGCGTCCGTTGACCTGGATGACGTCGTTCGGACCCACGCGCGCGCCTATGGACGCCGGCGCGCCGTTGACGGTCACGCGGCCGGCACGCACCAGTTCCTCCATATCGCGGCGCGACCCCAGCCCGGCCTGCGCCAGCGCCTTCTGCAGCTTGTACGTCCCGCCTGGCGGCGGCACGGGTGGTCCGCTTTTTTTCATGGGGCTAGCAGCCTGTCGGACTCAGGTTTCGGACAGGCTGCTAACAGCAAGACCGCCT
>CAYYZZ010000480.1:0-1791 GCA_964476235.1 uncultured Streptomycetaceae bacterium
CCCGCATCTCGCGCGTGATGCGGTCAGGGAAGCTGATCTTGCCGTGCGCGCCCGCCCCAATGCCGAGGTAGTCGCCGAAGGTCCAGTAGTTCAGGTTGTGCCGGCAGGCACAACCCGTGATTCGTGATTCGTGATTCGTGATTCGCTGCTCGTGACTCGCGACTTGTGACTCGCGACTCGTGACCGGCGTACCGCCCTCGCGCTTTGCAAAAGCGGAAGTCTCGTAGTGATCGTAGCCGGCCGCAGCCAGTCTGTCTTCGACAGCCTCTTGCATTGCCGCAGTCGTGTCATCGTCCGGCAGCACGGGCGGGAAGCGATAGAAATACGTGTTGGGCTCGAGGGTGAGGTGGTAACAGGACAGGTGCGGCGGGTCGTAGCTCAACGCCGCCTCGATGTCGGCGATCGCTTCGTCCGGCTTTTGCCCCGGCAGTCCGTACATGAGGTCAAGGTTAACATTATCGAAATCGCGCCCTGCGATTTCGATCGCGCGTCGCGCCTCATCGTCGTCGTGGACGCGCCCCAGGGCCTTCAGGTGGCGCGGGTTGAAGCTCTGGATCCCGAGCGAGAGCCGGTTCACCCCCGCCGCACGGAAGTCGCGGAACTTCTCCGCCTCCACGCTGCCGGGATTGGCTTCGAGGGTGATCTCCGCGTCCGGCGCGATCGCAAGGCGCGCGCGCGCCGCGACCATTATCGCGTCGATGCCCCGCGCGGAAAACAGGCTGGGCGTGCCGCCGCCGAAGAACACGCTGTGGACGCGCCGCCCCCAGACCTGCGGCAGCGCCTGCTCGAGGTCGGCGACGAGCGCCGCGACGTAGCGGTCCTCCGGGATCGCCGCGCGCGCCTCGTGCGAATTGAAATCGCAGTACGGACATTTTCGCGCGCACCAGGGAATGTGCACATAAAGCGACAGCGGTGGAAGCGCGCGAAAATGTAATGAGGGGCGATGAGCCCCGTTAGAGGCCACGCCTCTAACGGGGTGAGTAATGGGCACTGAGTTAAGGCTCACGGCGCCGTCTCGCTGGTCACTTCGCATATTCCATTACGCGCAGTTGCGCAACGAGCTGCGCAAGTGCGCGTCCGCGGTGGCTGATCGCGTTCTTCTCGTCGGGCATGAGCTCCGCCGCGGTACGTCCGAACTCGGACAGCAGGAAATAAGGATCGTAGCCGAAACCGCCGGCGCCGCGCGGCGTGGCGATGACTTCACCGTGCCAGCGGCCTTCGGCGATCAGCGGCTCGGGGTCGTTGACGTGGCGCGCCAGCACGATCACGCAATAATAATGCGCGCGCCGGTCGGGCTTGCCCTCGAGCGCCGCGAGCAGCTTCCGGTTGTTGCGCGCATCCTGGTCTTCCCGTCCGGCGGCGGGCGGCCCGCCAGCGTAGCGCGCCGACTGCACGCCCGGAGCACCGCCGAGCACGGCGACGCAGATGCCGGAATCGTCGGCGAAAGCCGGCAGGCCGGAACCGCTGCTCGCGTGACGCGCCTTGGCGAGCGCATTCTCGACGAAGGTCCCGTGCGGCTCCTCGGCCTCCGTGATTCCGAGCTCGGATTGCGCCACGATCTCCATGCCGAGCGGGGCCAGCATCTCCCGGAACTCGCGCAGCTTGCCCGAGTTGCTGCTCGCTAAAACCAGTCTGCGCATGAATTAACCGCCAAGATAGGGGGGGAAAGTCAAAACCTATCGAACCGCCAAGACGCCAAGCCGCGTTTAATGGCGGGAAGACGTAAATCTAATACTTTGGGTCTTCAGGAAGTCGTGTGGGTAAATTGAGGGGGTAAATCGAGCATTTCCC
>CAYYZZ010000481.1:0-1789 GCA_964476235.1 uncultured Streptomycetaceae bacterium
GCCCGGCGCGCCCGGCGGAAGCTGCAGCACGCCGAGCGGCAGCGTGATGATCGCGCGCCGCGCGGCCGCGCGGAAAGGATGGCCGCGAGCCGTGCCCTCGACCTCGACCGCGCCCCGCTTCCATCGCACCGAGCGCACGATGGTCTCCAGGTTCAGCTCGACCGCGGTCCCATCGAATTCGCGGGCGAGCGAGGCGAGCATCGCGCCGTAGCCGCCGAGCGGCCGGTAATGCGACGCGGCGGCGGCATCGCCTTCTCCCGACCACTCCTCCACGATCGCGCGCGCGCTGGCGCGCGCCGGGTCGGCGGCGTCGTAGCCTTCCACGCGCCTGCGGGCAAAAGCCCTCGCCCGCGGCGACAGCTGCCGCAGATCGCGCTCGAGGAATTTCTCGAAGGAGACGTCCTTGCGGGGCGCGCCGGCTGCTCTGATGGCCTTGCGGATCTCGGCGAAGATCTCGCCGACGCGCTCGAGCTTGCCGCGCTCGGTGTACCAGCCGTCGCCGGTGCGGTCCATGGCGGCCATGCCGGCCTTCCGCAGCAACGAGAACGTCGCCTCGGGACGCCCGTGAATGAACTCCGGGCCCAGCTCGACGGGAACCGGCAGCCCGGGCACCTCCAGCGACCAGGCGCGCCCGCCGATGCGGTCGCGCGCCTCGATAACAAGCACCCTCCGCCCGGACGGGGCCAGCTCAGCGGCGGCGGCCAGCCCGGCGGCGCCGGCGCCGATGACCATTACGTCGATAGAGCGTGACATGGTGTGGCGTGACGTGGTGATGCGTGACGCGACAACGCGTGACGCGGTGATGCGTGACCGGAAAAAATCTGCAAACCTTTAACAGGCTGTTGAAAAACTCGCGTCGCTCCCGCGAAGGCGGGAGTCCAGAGATTTGGGTGCGACCAGAATCAATAACTTACTGGATTCCCGCCTGCGCGGGAATGACGTTTGAGTCAAACACAGCATGTTTTTCAACACCCTGCTAAGACCTGAACCGGTCTCTACCCCTCACCCCAACCCTCTCCCCGCTCCCGCGGGGCGAGGGGGTGTTTTTGAGACATGCTCTGGTCACCAGTCACTGGTCACCGAAGCTTGTCCCCGCCGGCGGCGATGCCGTTGAGATAATGCTCCCATACGTGGAGGTTCTTCTCGCACGCGGCGACGACCGCGTCCTCCATGTGCAGCTCGCGCGCGAACCGCTCCACGGCCCGCCAGCCCGTATTGCTGTGGACGATGTCGGCCTTCTCGTGCAGCTCGAAGAAATCGAGCGCCTCGTCGTCGAGCTTGAACAGCCTGCCCCAGCGGTGGCGCTCCAGGCCGAACCAGCCCACCTTCCTGAAGAGCCCCTTGCCGTAGCCGGGCACGTTGATGCGTTCGGCGCAGGTGTTGGCGACGATGCCCTCGAGCCAGTGCTTGCTGGCCATCAGCCCTTCCCAGGCCGCCCAGCACAGTTGCGTCGATGGCAGCGGCTGCGCGCCCTGGATGACCGGGCGCTTCAAGCCGATGCGCACGCCGAGATCCTCCAGGATCTGCCAGTGCGGCCGGCCGCCGCCATGCTCGTGGTCGGCGATCACTTCCTCAGTGCAGGCCTGAATGATGCGGATACGCGTGTCCCAGTCGGTGCAGTTGGTCGCGACCTTGAGCTTCAGCACCGAATTGCGCTGGCGCGTGTTGAGCCGGTGCTGCAGGACGAACATCTTCGCGCGCCCGCGGGTCATGGGCTCGCGAAAAAAACGGCAGCGCGCGACGAAATCGTTCACCACCCGGTCCATGCGCGCGACGGCGCCCCCTCTCC
>CAYYZZ010000482.1:0-1789 GCA_964476235.1 uncultured Streptomycetaceae bacterium
GCACGTTGTGGCCGTGCACGAAGCGCCCGATCTGGTACGGCATGAAGCCGCCGCCGTGCGCAAGCAGGAAGCGCAGCTTCTTCAGCTCGTCGAGCGCGCCGCTGAACATGAGGTGCGCGACCATCATCGTGGTGTCAAGCGGGAAGCCGACGAAGTTGCGCAGGTAGTAGCTGTCCATCCCGCCGTTCGCCAGGCACTGGTACGGGTGCGTGAAGACGAACAGCCCGAGCTGCTCGATCGTCTTCAGCACCTTGCGGTACTTCATGTCCGCGAGCGGGAGGCCCTCGATCGAGGTGGCGAGCTCAACACCCTTGAACTTGTACTCCTTCACGACGCGCTCGAGCTCGGCGATCGCCGCATCAGGATCCTGCATCGGCAGGTGCGCCATGCCGCGCAGCCGGTCCGGGTGCTTCGCCACCATCTGCGCGATGCCGTCGTTCGCAATACGGATGATTTCGGCGCCGGCATCGGGCGCGAGCCAGTAGAAGTAGATCGGGGGTCCGACCGAGATCACGGACACGTCCATGCCCGCTCGGTCCATCCACGCGATCTTGGCCTCGACGTCGCAGAACTCGGGCAGCAGCTCGGTCATGCGCCCGTGGCTGTCGAAATAGCGCTTGCCGTCTTTCTCCTCGATGCGCGTGCCGTAGCGGTCCGGGTTGCGCCGGATCGCCTGCACCACCTTCTCCGGGATGACGTGGTTGTGCAGGTCGTAAGTCATTCCCTTCTTCGCGCCGGACTTCTTCTTCCCGGCATCCGCTTTCTTCTTTGCAGCCATTCCTGTCCTTTCAAATGGTGAGTCGTGATTCGTGAGTTGTGATTCGAATTCCTGAAGCGCGCGCGTTGAACGGCAGCCTGTTGTCCGTTCGAACGCGCGCAGTTAAAGCGGCGGGCTCGTAGCGTCGGCCTTCTACTCTGGCTTAATTCCCGCCGCTTTGACCACTTTCGCCCATTTAGCCAGCTCCGACTTGATGACGGCGGCGAATTCCTCCGGCGAATTTCCCACGGGCTCCGCGCCTTCATGCTCGAATATCTTTTTGACTTCCGGCGCGTGAAGGATGCGGACGACTTCGGCGTTGATTTTGGCGAGTACGGGCTTCGGTATCCTGGCCGGGCCGAACATGCCATTCCAGGGCTCGTGCTCGTAGCCCGGGACGCCCGACTCGGCAAAGGTGGGAATCTCCGGCGCAGCCGCCGACCGTTTGGCGCTGGTAAGGGCGATCGCTCTCAACTTTCCGGCCCTCACGTGCGGCAGCAGGCCGACCGTGGTGCCAATGATGAGCTGTGTCTGCCCGCCCATCGCCGCCGCCATCGCCGGACCGCCGCCCTTGTACGGTATGTGCACGATATCGATGCCGGTCATCTGCTTCAGCAGCTCGGCCGTCATGTGCGTGCCGGTGCCCGAGCCCGCCGATGCATAGTTGAGCTGTCCCGGCTTCGCCTTCGCGAGCGCGATCACGTCCTGCAGCGTCTTCACCGGCACCGATGGATGGGCCGCCAGCATGTTCGGAAACTTCGAGAGCTGCGATACGGTCGTGAAGTCGCGGATCGGATCGTACGGCAGCTTGCGCTGCAGGGCGGGGTTTATCGAGAACGACGACGCGACCACCATGAGGGTATATCCGTCCGGCGCGGCCCGTGCGACGAGTTCAGTGCCGGTGATGCCGCTGGCGCCGGGGCGGTTATCCACGACGATGGGCTGCTTGAAGGCCTCGTTCAACTTCTGCGCGACGAGCCGCGCGGTGAGATCGGTGGAAGCGCCCGGTGACTGGGGCACGATGATCCGGAT
>CAYYZZ010000483.1:0-1789 GCA_964476235.1 uncultured Streptomycetaceae bacterium
TTTCCAGCCTATCCACTCGCACAGTCCCCGCCCCAGGATCCACTCCTTGTCGCCGGCGGTGAGCCAGGGAATCTCCTCGCTCATGTAGGTGAGGCTCTGCTTGTAGGTGCACGGCAGGCGCGAGAGATCACTGCCCCAGAACATCCGCTTCGGCCCGAACGCATCGTAAACGCGGCGGATAGTCGGGTGCAGCGCGCGGAACGGGTAGGAATCCTTGGTGTAATGCGGCAGGCAGCTCGCTTTCACCGCGACGTTGGGACGCTTCGCGAGCGCGAGCACGTTGCCGATGTCCTTGAACGCCTCCTCGTCCTTGCCCTTGGTGAGCGCCAGGTGGTCTATCGTGAGCCTGAGACCCGGGTAGCGCTCGGCGACCTTGTCGAACAGGTGCATGTCCGAGTGCAGCGCCAGCGTCATGATCGGCACGCCCGCTTTCTCCGCCGCCCCCCACAGCCAGTCCACCTTGCCTTCGGCGAGCAGCGGGCGCAGGAACGGACGGTGAAAGGTGAAACGCAGGCCCAGCATGCCGGGCTGCTTGCGCCAGCCCGCGATCTTGCCACGCGACGCCGGATCCTCGGGATCGAGGCGGCCCATGACGGCGAACCTGTCCGGGTGCTTGTTGGCGGCGGCGAGGCAGACGTCGTTGCGCTCGCCCTCCCACGACGGCGGCACCAGCACGCACTTGTCCACCCCGCCCGCTTTCATCTCGCGCAGCAGGTCATCCGCCGTGATCGGCTCCGGCTTGTGCGGCTCGTGCCGCGCCGGCCACGGCCGCTCCGGCGTATTAGGCGCCCAAATATGGACTTGAGCATCTACCACCATCATCAATCGCCTTCGGTTTTCAGTATTGATCGGGTCATATATCAGTTGGGCGCGAGGGATGAGGGATGAGGGATGAGGGATGACCCCCGCAGCGCGGGCTATTGAACCAAGCCATCCTTCTGCCTTCCACCTTAACTCCTCATCCCTCCGCCCTCATCCCTCATCCCTATATTTTCCAGCCTAACCATTCACAGACACCCCTGCCCATGACGTACTCGAGGTCCTGCCCCTTGAGCCACGGCAGCTCCTCGGTGAACAGCGTGACGCCCTGGCGGTAGGTGCACGGCAGGCGCGAGAGATCGGTGCCCCAGAACATGCGCTTCGGCCCGAACGCATCGTAGACCTGGCGGATATAGGGGTGGAGCTTCCTGAAGGGATACTTGTCCGCGGTAAAGAACGGAAAGCAGCTCACCTTGGTTGCCACGTTGGGCCGCTTGGCGAGCGCCAGCAGCTTGTCGAATTCCTTGAAGGCCTCCTCGTCCTTGCCGTCCACCAGCCCCGAATGGTCCATCACCAGCTTCAGCCCGGGATGGCGCTCGGCGATCTTTTCGACGAAATGCATATGCCGGTGGGGCACCAGCAGGTAAACCGGCACACCGTGCTTCTCCGCCTCCGGCCACAGCCAGTCCGCCTTGCCTTCGGTGAGCAATTCCAGCAGCGGCGAGCGGTGGAACACGAAGCGCACGCCCAGCATGCCGGGCTGCTTGCGCCAGCCCGCGATCTTGCCGCGCGATTCCGGCAACTCCGGGTTGATGCGCCCCATGATCGCGAAGCGGTCCGGGTGCGCCTGCGCCGCGGCGATCGCGAGATCGTTGCGCTCGCCTTCCCACGATGGCGGCACGATCACGACGCGGTTGACGCCGGCGGCGTCCATCTCGCGCAGCAGCTCGTCCTTCTCGAGCGGGATGTCCCGCTGCGCTTTGACCGACTGACGCACCGGCCACGGCCGCTCAGGGGTGTTCGCGCCCCA
>CAYYZZ010000484.1:0-1786 GCA_964476235.1 uncultured Streptomycetaceae bacterium
ACCTTGAACCTTGAACCTTGAACCTTGAACCTTGAACCTTGAACCTTGAACCTCGCTACTCTTGCAGGACCCATTTGCCGCCGGCGACGCGGAAGATGGAAAGCGATCCGTGCTTGAGGTTGCCGTTGGCGTCGAATTCGATGTCCGCGGTGACGCCCGGGTGCTTGATGGCGCGCAGCGCGGGCAGGACTTTCGCCGGGTCGCTCGATCCGGCCTGCTGCATCGCTGAAGCCAGCACCATCACGGCGTCGTAGAAGTAGGGGGCGTAGAGGCCGATCTCCTGCTTGTGGCGCCGGCGGTACTGATCGGCGAACGCCTTGCCCGGCGGGCGCCGCGAGAGCGCGGCGCCGGGCGTGGACGCAATGTGCCCTTCGGCGGCCGGCCCGGCGAGCTCGATGAACTTCGCCGTGTTGATCGTCTCGCCGCCGAGCAGCGGCACCCGGATGCCGAGTTCCCGCATCTGCCGCGCGAGCGGACCCGCCTGCGCGTCGTAGCCGGCGAAGAATATCGCCCCGGGAGAGGCCGACCGGATCGAGACCAGGATCGCGCGGAAGTCGAATTCCTTGTCCGTCGTGTATTCCCGCTTAACCACCTGTCCGCCAGCGGCTTTGGCCGCCGCGGCGAAGGCATCCGCCAGCCCCTGGCCGTAAGCAGTGCGGTCGTCAACGATGGCGAGACGCTTCAGCTTGAGAGATTCCGTCGCGTATCGGCCCAGCGCGGCACCCTGCTGGCCGTCGTCCGCCATCATGCGGAAGGTGGTCCTGTATCCCTGGCGTGTGTAGCGGACCGCGGTAGATACGGAGAGCTGCGGGATGCCCGCGTCGGAATAGATCTTCGACGCCGGTATGCTCACGCCGGAATTGAAGTGGCCGGCCATGCCGCGTATGCCGGCATCCACCAGCCGCTGCGCGACGATCGTGCCCGTGCGCGGGTCCGCGTGGTCGTCCTCGGCCACGAGCTCGAAGCGCGCGGGCCGGCCGCCGATGCGGGGGTTGCGGGCGTTCAGCTCCTCGATCGCCATCCGCGCGCCGTTCAGATTGTCCTGCCCGTAGTGCGCCTGCGGCCCGGTCAATGGCGAGGCGAACCCGATCCTCACGATCTGTGGGGGCTGTCCGTGCGCGGGCGCCAGCAGCCCGAGGGACCAGATTGCGGCAGTGGCGAGGCGAAGGCTGATCATCACTATCGAGTGAGGTTATCGAAAGACCGGCTTTCTTTGATCCAGGTCAATACCTGTTCGTGCGCCGCGAATTAGACTCTAATCCATATTGCAGCACTTGCAATGGAGACGAGCGCCATGTTCAAGCTGGCAGTTCTGGGTCCGATACTTGCGGGCGGTTTCGGGTTGGTGCGTCAATGCACGCAGTGCTATCGCCGCCAGCCGGCGGGGAGCGATCCGCCTTGCGCGGGCTTCGGAGCGGGGTGCCTGGGATACAGGCCGACAACGCTGGTGGCAGACCCCTCCGACTACCACGTCCGCCTGATCGCGAAGAACGCTCCGAGTCGCTGACCGGCCTGCTGACCTCGGGTGACGGGATGCGGTTGGCAGGGAGAGACCAGGATGAAGGCGGAAGGGTGAGCCAGGAATTCGACGAACGTGCCTGCGCACGTTCGAGCTGGCGAACGCCCGATGCGATGCAGCGCAGCGGGCCGGGGTCGGAGACCAAGGATGAAGCCAAACTCGTCTCCTTTTCCCTTTTCCCTTTTCCCTTTTCCCTTCTGCCTTAGTCCTCAGCCCTCAGCCCGTTACAACCTGCTTCCCGAGGCGTGATGAGGCCCGTTACAACCT
>CAYYZZ010000485.1:0-1774 GCA_964476235.1 uncultured Streptomycetaceae bacterium
CATTCCCGACCTCGCCGATGGTGGCGCGGCAGTTGATGTGCACCTTGCGGATTTCGCCCGACCGCAGCCGGACCTGGGCGTAGTCGCCTTCCCGCGCGAGCAACTGCACCGAGGCGCCGGCGGCGCGCGCAAGCTGCGCGCCCTTGCCGGGGAGCATCTCGATGCAATGGATGGTGGTGCCGACCGGGATGTTCCTCAGCGGCAGCGTATTGCCGGACTTGATCGGCGCTTCCGGCCCGGAGACGAGCTGCATGCCCGCGGACACGCCCTTCGGCGCGACGATATAACGCCGCTCGCCGTCGGCATAGCACAGCAAGGCAAGAAACGCGCTGCGATTCGGGTCGTACTCGAGGCGCTCGACCTTCGCGGTGATGCCGTCCTTGTCGCGCTTGAAATCGACCTTCCGGTAAAGCTGCTTGTGGCCGCCGCCCTGGTGGCGCATGGTGATTTCGCCATGCATGTTGCGGCCGCCCTTCTTGTTCTTGCGCTCGACGAGGTGCGGCACCGGCCCGCCCTTGTGCAGATCGGGATTGACGACCCTGACCTGCTGGCGCAGGCCGGGCGTGATGGGTCTCATCTTGACCAGCATTACTTGGCCTCCGCCTGTTCGGCAAAGTTGATTTCCTGGCCCGGCTTGAGGGCGACGTAGGCCTTTTTCCAGTGGTTGCGCCGCCCCATGAATTGCCCGAAGCGCTTCTCCTTGCCGCGAACATTGACGACCGTCACCGACTCCACCTGGACCTTGAACATGAATTCGACCGCCGCCTTGATTTCGGGCTTGGTTGCATTGGAGGCGACCCGGAAGATCACCTGGTTGTGCTTGTCGGCGACGAAGGTGCTCTTCTCGGAGATCACCGGTGCCAGGACGACCTGCGTCAGGCGCTCTTGCTGCTTGGGATTCGGCGCCGCGCTCATGACGCGGCCTCATCTAAGATGATCATATTGCTTGCTTTCATGTGTCGGCCGCCGTTCGCAATTCGCCTGGTCGCATCCCCGGAAACCGGGGCCCCTGCTTCCCGGCTCATGCGAATACCTCCTCGATCTTCGCGACCGCGCCCTTCGTGACCAGCACCTTGGCGTGCCGCATCAGGGAGAGCGGATCGGCATGGCTCACCGTCACCACGTGAACGTTGGGCAGATTGCGCGAGGACAGCTGGAGGTTCTCATCGATGCTGTCGGTGATGATCAGCACGTCGTCGAGCCCCATGCCCTTCAGCTTTGCCGCCAGCAGCTTGGTCTTGGGCGCGTCCAGCGTGAACTTCTCGACTACGGCCAGCCGGTCCTCGCGCGCGAGCTGGGACAGGATCGAGCAGACCCCGGCGCGGTACATCTTGCGGTTCAACTTCTGGCTGAAATTCTCGTCCGGCAGGTTCGGGAAGACCTTGCCGCCGCCGCGCCACAAGGGCGAAGAGGCCCTGCCGGCGCGCGCGCGGCCCGTGCCCTTCTGCTTCCACGGCTTCTTGTTCGACTTGTTGACCTCGCCGCGCGCTTTCTGTTTGCGCGTGCCCTGCCGCGCATTGGCCAGGAAGGCCGTGATGACCTGATGCACCAGCGACTCGTTGTACTCGCGCGCGAACGCCGCGTCGGACGCCGCCACCTTCGTGGTGGGCTTGCCCTGCTCGTTGATCACCTGGAGTTCCATGGCGCCCCCTTACTTCGCCTTCGCCGGCTTGGCACCGGCGGCGGGTTTGGCGGCGGTTGCGGGCTTGACAGCGGCTGCGGGCTTGGCAGCGGCTGCGGGCTTGGCCGACGCGCCGGCCCTCGTCGCGCGGAC
>CAYYZZ010000486.1:0-1772 GCA_964476235.1 uncultured Streptomycetaceae bacterium
ACTCCCGTCATAACAGCGTTGCACTTCAGACTTGAATCCGCTATGCGATTGTCAGCGACCCGCCCGCCGTACACGAGTTGAAAGCGGGCATCTTGCCTGTCAGGAAATAATCGAGCAGCTCGGCCACCGGCCGGATCGCGGCTCCGAAGGGCACGCTCTCCGAGCCGCGGAAGAACAGGCCCTTCTTCACGTCGCCCTTCAGCGCGAACGCGAGCCGCGTGTCGATACAAAACTGGCCGATGCTGGCGATCCCGTCGCGCAACCCGCACACCGCGAGGCACTTGATCCCCGGCACGCAGCGCCGGGGGTCGGCCTTGGCGTGCGCCTGCAGCGCCTTCTCGCGCCCCAGGTAGTTCCTCAGCCACGGCGTCAGCACGGCGCGGGCGGGCAGGCCCGCCACGCTCATGAAGGTCACAATATCTTCGGGACGCGCCTCGGCCAGCACTTTCTTGAAATCGGGGTGCGCGTCGCCTTCCTCGGTCACCGCGAACGGCGTGCCGATCTGGACAGCCGCAGCGCCGATCGCCAGCAAATTGCGGATCATCTCGTGGTTGTTGATGCCGCCGGCGGGGATCAGCGGGATGCGGCTGCGCTCGATTCCCAGTTCCCGGAACAGCCCGAAAACGGCGGATAGCACCGGCTCGAAATCGAAGCGGGGATCGCCGATCTCCTCGGCCCGCGTGGCCCCGAGATGACCGCCGGCATAGCGCGGGTGCTCGATCACGATCGCATCCGGCAGGCGGTTCTTGCGCAGCCATTTCTTGAGCACGATGCCGATGCCGCGCGCATCCGAGAGGATCGGGATCAATGCGACCTCCGGGAAATCCTTCGTCATGTCCGGCAGGTCGAGCGGGAGCCCCGCGCCCATCACGATGGCGTGCGCGCCGCTCTCGCACGACTGCCGGACGTACTGCGCGTGCGCTGAAACCGCCTTCATTATGTTCACTGCGATCGCGCCACGCCCTTCAGCAATGGCGAGCGCCATCCGGATTTCCCGGTCGAGCGCGGTCAGGTTCAAGCCGTCGAGGATGTCCTGGTCCTGGCAATCCCGCGCGCGCTCCAGGAGGTCGGAATGATGGTGGCGCAGCTCTACGCTGGAAATGGTGCCAAGCGCGCCTGCACCGGCAACGGCCCCGGCGAGGCGGTGCGCCGAAATCCCGATCCCCATGCCGCCCTGCACGATAGGGAGCAGGGAGCGGCCGCGCAGCGACCAGCAGGGCAGGTCGGATTCGGGCATCGCGGGCGGTGAGTGGCGGATAAGACCGCGCAGGGGGTTGCTAATCGATGAAGTATGCCGGGTGAGCCTGGGCGGAGCCTTGATAAAAGTCAAAAGAATAGCGTCTAGAATTCGTCCGTTGACTGACAATTCCGGCAGGGTTTTACTCTTCGCATGGTCGATTACCCGGTGATCAAGGCGGTGCACGTGACGTGCGTGGCGGCGGCGTTGACCCGCAAGGTCCTGATCGTGCGGTAGGACTTCATCGTTGCCGGCGGCGGGTATTCCCGCCCGCTTGCGGGTGGAGAGACGGGGCGCGCCAGAACCGGTAGTCGTTCCTGTGCCCGGTCTTGGCCCGGTACATCGCGCCGTCGGCGCGCTTGATCAGGGTCTCGACGTCGTCGCCATCAAATGGATAAACGCTGATGCCGATACTCGCCGTAATCCTGGCCTGATGTCCCTGCAGCAGGAACGGCCGGTCCAGTGCGTGAAGAAGTTTTCTTGCGGTCGCCGCGGCATCCCGCGGCCGCGACAAGTGTTCAAGAATGACGGCAAA
>CAYYZZ010000487.1:0-1772 GCA_964476235.1 uncultured Streptomycetaceae bacterium
AACCTTGAACCTTGAACCTTGAACCTTGAACCTTGAACCTTGAACCTTGAACCTAGCCCCCGTCACTTCGGGGGAATGATGGGCAGCATCAGGTACGACACCCTGTCCCCGCCGGCGTGTAGGGTGTTTTGCGCGCCGGTGTTGTAGTCCGCGTGGTAATGCCGGTACACCGATGAGCCGACGCCGTCGCGCGGTTGCACGTCGAGGCGGATGCGGTGTCCTTTCTTGAACACCATGCTGGTCGGCCAGATCTCGACGTGGCACTCGACGACTTCGCCGGGCTTCAGCCACTGGCGCTCGTTGTGGGCGTGATACGGCCGGTACGGCAGAGACTTGGCCGGGTCGAGCTTGCGGTGCGACGCGCGCAGCCAGCCCTTGGCCACCGCGACGTAATCGGTGCCGCCTTGCTGGCCTTCCTCCCACACGTCCTTGCCGTCGGGCCCGATGTTGCGGATGGTGGCGAAGATGTCGGCGTCCTCCGACGTGCTCGACACCCACACCACCAGCACGGCGGGGCCGGTGATCTCGGTGTCCTCGGTCAGCGGCGCGGAGATGAACGAGATGCCGGTCCGGTCCACGCTGCCCGCGGCGTTCGACGGCGCGGACGAGCTCACGCCGGCATGCGAGGGCGGGCTGGCGGCGTAGGTCGTTTCAGCCGCCTTCGCCGGGGGTGCGGCGACGATCTCGCCCTCAGGCTCCCCGTTCTTGTCCTGCTGCGCCGCGTTGGCTTTGAGATACATCTTCGTCCACTTCGTGCGGGCGAGCGGCCACTCGTTCTCGAAGCGGAACCGGTAGCTGCCGGCATTGCCGCCGCCGGTGCGTATCATCAGCTTTACCGGCGGCTCGTCCATGATCCCGGTGTCCTGGCCTTTCAGCCAGTGGTCGAAGAAGCGCAGCTGGTCGAGGCGGCCTTCCTCGGAATGGAAGGGATGGAAGTGGGTGCCGCTGTGTATGCGCAGCTTCTTGTGCTTCGAGGCGGCATTTACGAAGCCTTCGACGTTGCCGCGCAGGTGCAGCCCCATCCCGGTCCAGTTGCCGACGCTGTACAGCGGCACCGTGGTCTTCGACCAGTCGGCGCTGCGCGCGCGCCAGAACTCGGAGTCGAGGTTGTTGGTGGCCCAGTTCCACAGCATGTTGTTGTTGAAGGCGCCGGGGTTGTAGCTGCGCGGCTTGCCCATGATGTGGTGCGCCATGTTGGTGGCGATCCAGTTCGCCAGAAAGCCCATGGCGAAAACGCCGCCGTGAAAGGTCTGGTCGCGGTAAAGGTCGGCGCGGCCTTCCCACGGGATGATCGCCTTCAGCGAGGGCGGCTGCAGCTTGGCGACGCGCCACTGGCAGTTGGCGTGGTAGGAGACGCCGAGCGTGCCGATGTTGCCGGAGCACCACGGCAGCTTGGCGACCCATTCGATCGCATCGTGGAAATCCACCGCTTCCGCGTACGAGCTCGGGTCCGACTGGCCGGGCGATTTGCCCGCGCCGCGCGAGTCCACGCGCACCAGCGCGTAGCCGCGCGGGCACCAATACAGGGGATTGCCGGTTTCCCAGGCGAGGTAGGGATTAGCTTCCTCCTCCAGGTCGTGCGGCGGGATCCAGACCTTGTCCTTCTGGTACGGCCCGATGTTCATGATCGCGGGCACGCGTTCGCCCCCGGTGTCCGGCCGCAGCACGTCGGCGTAGAGGATCGCGCCGTCCCGCATCGGGATCTTCACGTCCTTCTCCACCACCAGCTTGTAGTCTTTTGCTTGCGACACGTTCTTCGATTTGTCAGTCAT
>CAYYZZ010000488.1:0-1757 GCA_964476235.1 uncultured Streptomycetaceae bacterium
CCACGTCCTCGCCCAGGAACACCACGCGCTCGTCGCGCTCCATCTCCTGCGCGATCCCGGCGGCCACCGCGTCGCGATAGGTCAGTTCCGCCATGCCGCGCCTCCATCCGCCCAGACTTGCTTCTCGATAACGTCCAGCGACGGCGGGGACGATGCCTTGGCGGTCGCCGTCGCCTCGTCCACCTTGCGCATCGTATCGGTCTCGATGTCCTTCAACGCCGCTTCGGCGATGCCGAGCTTCACCAGCCGGTCGCGGTATAGGTTGATCGGGTCGCGCTCGAGCCAGCGCTCCAGCTCGCCTTCGGGTCGGTACTTCGCCGGGTCGGCGCGCGAATGCCCGCTGTGGCGGTAGGTCATGGCCTCGATCAGGGCCGGCCCGCCGCCCTGGCGGGCGCGGTTCATGTATTTGACCGCCGTGAGGTAAACCTCGTCCGCGTCGTTACCGTCCACCACCACCTTCTCGAGGTTGTAGGCGCCCGCCCGGTCCGCCGCCGGATGCTCGACCGCGGTGACGGCGCTGATCGGCGTGTATTCCATGTAGAGATTGTTCTCGCAGACGAAAATCACCGGCAGCTTCCACACTACCGAGAAATTGAGCGCCTCGTGGAAGGCGCCGATGTTGGCGGTGCCATCGCCGAAGAAGCAGACCGAAACCTGCTCCGTGCCGCGGTACTGCGCGCTCCAGGCCGCGCCCGCCGCGACCGGCAGGTGCGCGCCGATGATCGCGTACGAACCCATCGCGCCTTTCGTGACGTCGGTGAGGTGCATCGAGCCGCCCTTGCCACCCAGCAGCCCGCACTCGCGGCCCATCAGCTCGCCCAGCACGCCGGACATGGATGCGCCGCGCGCGAGCGTGTGCGCGTGGCCGCGGTAGGTGCAGAACGTCCAGTCGTCCGGCCGCATCGCGACGCCGAACCCCGCGGCGATCGCTTCCTGGCCGAGCGAGAGGTGGCTGGTGCCCTTGACCAGGTTCTGCAGGAACAGGTCGTAGGCGCGCTTCTCGCAGTAGCGCAGCTCGACCTGCATGCGGTACAACGCGAGCCGGGTCTCGCGGCCGATATCGTCACCGGCTGCCGCCGCTTTCTTGCCTTTCACTTTCGTGTCCAAGCTACCTCCGGATAAAGCGTCTCAGATAAATCGTCGCAGATAGGGCGCCCCAGATGAGGCGTCGCAGATAAGGCGTGTCCACTTACGACGCAGTACCTGAGACGTCTTTTCTGAGACGCAGTATCTGAGACGCTTCATCTGAGACGCCTTGGCGATTCAGTACTTGTTCGCGATCGGCAGCTCCTGCGCCGGGAACAGCGTGATGACCTTCGCGCCCTGCGGCGTCAGCACCACCTCTTCCTCGATGCGCGCGGCGGAGATGCCGTCCTTCGCCGGGCAGAAGGTCTCGACCGCGAACACCATCCCGGCCTTGAGCTCGTACGGGTCCTTGAACGAATTCAGCCGCGAGATCAGCGGGCGCTCGTGCAGCCCCATGCCGAGACCGTGGCAGAAATTCAGCCCGAACGCCGACATCTCGGACTCGAAGCCGATCTCCTGGGCCTTGGGGAACGCCTGGACCACCCGGTCGGTGCTGACGCCCGGCTTCAGGGAATCGATCGCGCGGTCCATCCATTCGCGCGCCTTGCGATAGGCATCGTGCTGCGCCGGCGTGGCGCTCCCCACCGTGAACGTCCGGTAGTAGCACGTCTTGTAACCCATGTAGGTCTGGATCAGGTCGAAGTACGCCTGGTCGCCGGGGCGGATCAGGC
>CAYYZZ010000489.1:0-1743 GCA_964476235.1 uncultured Streptomycetaceae bacterium
ACGGGCTGATGGTTTCGGCCTGGCCGTCGTACATGAACAGGCTGCGCACGTGAAAGCCGTTGCCGACCCAGTGAGCCGGCTGACCGCGGTGAATGCTGATGACTTTTTTCATGAAGGCTCCTTAGCTATAAGCGCATGATAGGTCGCGGTCAGGCGCAATAAAATCTGAATAATTACTTTATAAATCAGTTTCTTATTATAAAGAAATCCGATAACTCAGCGGATTTCTTCAGGGTGGATTTCGAGCGTCAGCCGCTGTCCCCGGCGCAGCACCGTGACTGGCACGCTCCCGCCGAGCTTCTCCTCGGTCAGCAGGCGGTGCAGGTCGTCGAAGCCGGCAACCGGCTGGCCGGCGAAGCCGACGATGATGTCGCCCTGCTCGAGACCGGCGCGGCTCGCGGGCCCGCCGCGCTCGATCGAGGCGGCCTGCACCGCCCCTTCGCGATCGAGCCCGTAATGCCGCACCATCCGCCGCGGCAGCACGATGTTCTGGCCCGCGATCCCCAGGCTCGCGCGGCGCACTCGCCCGTGCTTGAGCAGCTGCGCAAGGGTCACCTTCGCGGTGTCGATCGCCGTCGCGAAGCAAATGCCCTGTGCCGGGAGAATCACGGCGGTGTTGACGCCGATCACCTCGCCGCTCGAGGACACCAGCGGCCCGCCCGAATTGCCCGGGTTGAGCGCGGCGTCGGTCTGGATCACGTCGTCCATCAGCCGCCCGGTCTGCGAGCGCAGCGACCGGCCGAGCGCGGACACGACGCCTGCGGTCACGGTGCATTGAAAGCCGTACGGGTTGCCAATGGCGACCACGAGCTGCCCGACGCGCAGGCCGCGCGATTCGCCCAGAGCGGCCGACGGCAGCTTGTGCCCGTCGACGCGCACCACCGCGAGGTCGGTGGCGGGATCGTCGCCGATCAGGTCGGCCTGGAGCACCTGCCCGTCGTTGAGCGTCACGTCGATCTCGGTGGCGCCCGACACGACGTGGCTGTTGGTCGCGATCAGGCCGTCGGGCGTGAAGATGAAACCGGAACCGCTCCCGGAGGCCTCCTGCTCGACTTCGCGGCCGCGCGCGTCGCGGCCGCGCACGCGGCGCCTGACGTCGAGCCGCACCACGGCGGGACCGACCGCGTCGGCTACGCCCGTGACCGCGCGAGAGTAAGCGTCGAGCAGGCCTTCGTCGGCGGAAGACCCTGAAGAGTTTGCGGGATTGGATAGGTGCCCGGCTTCGTCCAGCATCTAGGGGAAATGGGGACGCTGGGGGGAAGAATCAAGCCATCATGCTCGAGACGGAAGTGCGTGAGTCGTGATTCGTGATTCGTGATTCGACCCATAAGGCACTTCCCGTCAGGGAGACGACTCACCACTCACGACTCACGATTCACGATTCACGATTCACGCTTTATTAGCTGGCGTATGCGCCACGGCGCCGCCGCCAGCTTCCTCGCCGTCGGCGAGCTGGCGCTCGCCGACAATATAGGTATAGGCGACGGGGATGACGAAGAGGGTGAACAGCGTGCCAAGAGCCATGCCGCCGACGACCACCCAGCCGATGGCCGAGCGCGATTCCGAGCCCGCCCCCGTCGACACGGCGAGAGGCACGGCGCCGAGCACGGTCGCGGCGGTCGTCATGAGGATCGGGCGCAACCGCAGGCACGAAGCTTCGATCAGCGCCTCAATCTTTTCCATGCCGCGGCCGCGCAGCTGGTTGGTGAACTCCACGATCAGGATGCCGTTCTTGGTGATGAG
>CAYYZZ010000490.1:0-1739 GCA_964476235.1 uncultured Streptomycetaceae bacterium
CGGCTCGCCGGTCTCGACGAGATAGCAGGACCCGGTGACCTCCCCCGCGGCGCCGAGGAAAGTCAGTGTTGCCGCCCCGCTTTGCCGGGTCCGCGCAGCCGGTCGAGCCATTGCTCCCGCGCGAGCCGCGCCTATTTCTCGAACCGGTAGTGCACGCGGTCGAGATAGTAAACGACGTCTTCGATTTCCTCCCGGCTCCAGCGCAATCCCTGCTGGGTCGCCCAGACCGACACGATGTGGCGCAGGTCGTCCGTGCCGATCGGCAGCGCCGGCACGCGGCGATGCACCTTGGCGGTGTGGCACACCACGCAATGATTCTCGTAGAGCGCCCGGCCGCGTTCCAGGCTGGGGACATCCTGGCCCGCTGACAGCGCCGGCAGCCCGAGCAGGACAACGCCCGCCAGCCCCAGCCGGGAGCGGATCGCTTTCATCGTTTTTTTCTCCTGCGGGCCGGCTGGATCACCGAATCGATGGCGTCGGCGGCAGCGCGCAAATCCTGCTCCCGGTAGCGCCCGGGCGCGGCCTCGCGAAACCGCTGGGCGCGGAAGAACGCACAGCACTCGATGAGATGCCGGCGCTGCTCTTCATCGACGCTCACCGCCGGGCGCGGCGTGCGCCCGGAACCGGCGGCGGGCGCCGCCTTGCCGAGTCTGCGCGCGCGAACCGGGACCATCGCCTGCCCCTCTCAGTTGATGACGACCTTGCGGCTGGCAGCCTTGGCCTTCATGGGCAGCGTGAGGTTGAGCACGCCGTCGGCGTACTTGGCCGTCACCTTCGCCTCGTCGATCTCGTGCGGCAGCGCGAAGCTGCGCGAGACCTTGCCATAGTAGCGCTCGCTGCGGATCACTTCCTCGCCCTTCTTCTCTTCGCTTTCCTTCTTCGTTTCGCCGCTGATCGTCACCTGGTTGCCGTCGATGGAGACATGGATGTCGTCCTTCTTCACACCCGGCATCTCGGCTTTCACGGCATAGGCGTCGTCGGTCCTGGAAACGTCCATCTTGACCTGGATCTGGGCGGGAAGATCGTGCTCCAGCCGCATCGGCCGCACGAACAGGCCCTTGAACATGTCGTCGAGATCGTTGAATGGATCGAAACGCGTGATGTTTGCCATGGCTGACTCTTGTAGTGATGTGTCAATGGCCCATTCGGGCCTTGTCGATGCGGGAGAAACTCCCGCATATTACCCATGCTAGTCCAGCCGACCCTCCGCGCTTTGATCTATATCAATCCTGGGCTGTGCCCGGTGTCTTAAAGTCGCAGACAGGCACCCGGCAGGAAAAACATCGCATGAAAATGATCACCGACCGGATCGACGATACGACACGGATCCCCCCTGCATACCTGAAAGCGGCCCCGCCGGCGCCGAGGAGCGTCAAGATCGAGATTTCCCCGCGCTGCAACTACCGCTGCGGCTTCTGCGCGGTGCGCACGCGCGAGGTGCAGCCCAAGTGGGACATGGATTTCGGCCTGTTCAAGCGCATCACGCGCGAAATGCGCGACGCCGGGGTCGAGGAGATCGGCGTGTTCTATCTCGGCGAGTCGTTCATGAACCCGCGCCTGCTGGTGGATTGCATCACCTGGTTGAAGCGCGATATCGGCATGCCCTACGTGTTCCTCACATCGAACGCCTCCATGTCCTTTCCCGAGGCGGTCGAGGAATGCATGAAGTCCGGGCTCGATTCCCTGAAATGGTCGGTGAACGCGGCCGACGAGGCGCAGTTCGAGAGAATCATGGGCGT
>CAYYZZ010000491.1:0-1738 GCA_964476235.1 uncultured Streptomycetaceae bacterium
CGTCACGCCTTTCCCGTCAGCGGCACCGCGGCGCGCGCAAGCGCCCCGGCGTCCTCCAGTTCGGAAATTTGCCAGCATAATCGGATGGCTTCCTCGATCCGGGCGGGCGCGAGCACTTCTTGCGCGAGCCCCCTGAATTTCGCTTCGAGATCGGCGTCGCTCATCGGGCGCGCGAGAGTCCCGAGAGCGTGCTCGACATGGCGGTCGAGCCTGCGCCCGTCCCGCGTGAGGATGGTAACACGCGCTTCCGTCCTGCCGATGGCGGAATCCTCGCGCGTGCGCACCCGACTTCTCACGACGATGACGCGCGGATCGCGCACGCAGGCATCGCTGAACTGCGCCTCGCCCGCCGCCCCGTGAACGATGGCCGCGGAAACCGCGTGGTAGACGCTGAACTTCCCCTCGAGCCCCGACTGCGGCGCGGTCTTGCCGGTGAGCTTGAGCACGAGCGGGTTCACCGTGAGCTCGACCGCCTCGATCGCGTCGGGCGCGAGGCCGTGCTCGCGGCAGAGCTCGATGCAGCCTTCGATCGCCGCGTGCACCACCAGCCCGCAGGCGTAGGGCTTGTACATGTTGGACAGCAGCTCGAAGCGCTCCCCGAGCCCTTCGGTGATAACGGCGGGATCGAACTTCGTCGAGAGCACGCGCGCAAAGCCGCGCGGCGCCTCGATGGCGCGGGCTGAGCTCGTAAAATTTTTTGCCGCGAGCAGCGCGGCGGTGAGCCCGTTCTGCGCGGCGCGCCCGGGATGCAGGCTCTTGCAATCCGAGCCGAACATCTCCTGCAGGCCGGCGGATTGCGTCGCCGCGATGCCGAGCGCCCACGCCATCCGCTGCTCGTCGAGTCCCAGCAGCTTGCCGGCCGCGGCGGCGGCGCCGAACACGCCGGCGGTCCCCGTGATGTGCCAGCCGGCCTCGTAGTGCTCCGGGAACACCGACAGGCCGATGCGTTCCTCGGCCTCGACGCCCAGCACGAAGGCGTGAACCAGCTCGGCGCCGGTGATTTTTCTCCATTCCGCGTAGGCGAGCAGCGCGGGCAGCACCGGCGCGCTGGGATGGATCGCCCGCGCATGCGTGTCGTCGAAGTCGAGCACGTGCGAGCTGATGCCGTTGATGAGCGCGGCGTGGAGGATATCCACGCGCTCGCCGCGCCCGAGCACCGCGGCCTGCGGCGGGCCGCAGAACGGCCGCACCGCCGCGAGCGCGCGCTCCACGGTTTCGTGGCGGCAGCTGCCGACGGCGCAGCCGAGCCAGTTCAGCAGCGCGCGGCTCGCCTCGTGGCGCACGCGCGGCGGAATGTCCGCCCAGCGCGAATTCACGAGGTAGCGGGCGAGCGTGCGGGTAACGTCCATACGAGGGATGAGGGATGAATCAGTTTGCAGTTTGCAGTGGGCAGTTTGCAGTAAGGCTGCTGCCAACGGATATCTGCCAACTGCCAACTCTCCAGTCACGCCCCGCCATGTCACGCCTCACCGCGTCACGCGTCATTCGACGCGGGCGCCGGAGGCCTTCACCACCTTGCCCCACTTGGCGATCTCGCTCCGGATGTGGGCCGCGGTCTGCTCCGGGGTCATCGTGACCGCTTCCGCGCCCTGGGCCGAGAGCTTTTCGCGGACGTCGGGATGCTGAGTGAGCTTCGCGATCGCGGCGCCGAGCCGCGTCACCGCCTCGCGTGGCGCGCCCGCTGGCGCGAGCACCGCGAACCAGGTGCCGGACTCGAAGCCGGGCAGGCCGGACTCGG
>CAYYZZ010000492.1:0-1727 GCA_964476235.1 uncultured Streptomycetaceae bacterium
TCAGCCACATCCTGGGCATGCGCACGGTGGCCGAATCGGTGGAAGATGCCGCCATCCTGGCGCGGATCACCGAGCTCGGGCTCGACTATGCCCAGGGCTATTTCATCGCGGAGCCCGAGGAGCTCGGCGACGAGCCGGCGCAGCGGCAGACCGCGCTGTTCGCATGAGACTTGGCGCAGCATGAAGCAGGGTCGTCTGCTCGTGGCCGATGTCGGCGGCACGAAAACGTCAATTGCCATTGCCGCGATGGGGCCGGCCCCGTCGATCGTCACGCACCACGTTTACTTGAGCCAGGATTTCAACGGTTTCGATGCCATCCTGACCGATTTTCTC
Organism: uncultured Streptomycetaceae bacterium; assembly: GCA_964476235.1. Lineage (GTDB taxonomy): Bacteria > Pseudomonadota > Gammaproteobacteria > Burkholderiales > SG8-41 > SG8-41. The sequence goes on from CAYYZZ010000492.1 coordinate 334, forward strand.
GCCCGGCCCGAGGTAGCAAAGCATGGCGGCCGGATCGGGGCCGCCTGTTTCTCGGTGGCCGGGCCGGTCGCGGACAACGCTTCCACGCTGACCAACCTGGGATGGAAGGTGGACGGTGCCGCACTGGAGCGGTCGTTCGGCCTGCGCGCGGTCAAACTGATCAACGATTTCTCCGCGGCGGGGCAGGGCATCGGGCACCTTGCCGATACGGACGTCGAAACGCTGCAGGCCGGCCGTCCCGCCGAGCGCGGCACGCGCCTCATCATCGGGGCCGGAACCGGATTGGGCGTGGGGGTGCTCACCTGGCAGGAGGGAGGCTATGCCGCGCATCCTTCCGAGGCGGGCCATTCCGATTTCGCGCCGGTGGACGGTCAGCAGGACCTGTTGCTCGCGCACCTGCGCCGCTCGTTCGGGCGCGTGTCGTACGAGCGCGTGGTTTCCGGTCCCGGGCTGATGCGCATCTTCAGCTTCCTGCAGGAGACCGGCGCCAGCATCCCTTCGCGGCAGCTGCTCGACGCCACCCGGAAGCGCAACGACACGGCGGAGCTGATCGCGGAATTCGCGGTATCCAGGCTCGACCCGCTCGCGGTGAGGGCGCTCGATCTTTTCGTCGCGGTCTATGGCGCTTTCGCCGGCAACATGGCGCTGGCCACGCTGGCGCGCGGCGGCGTTTACATCTCGGGCGGCATCGCGCCGAAGATCGCAGCCAAGCTCAGGGACGGCATCTTCATGCGCGCCTTCAACAGCAAGGGGCGGTTCAGCGACCTGCTCGCGGACATCCCGGTGCACGTCGTGAAGAACTCCCAGGTCGGCCTGCTCGGCGCGATCCTGGAAGCGAGCCGCCTGAGCGAGTGAATTACCGGAGGCGCGGCGCGCTGTTCCCGGTCAGCAGCGTACCTGTTGCTTGCAGAATTGCTGAAGTTCCCTGACCACCGCGCGGCTTGTGACCCGCCGCCGCATGCTGTTGCCGCCATGTTCAAGTGCAAGTTTGAACTCGAATTTGGCGAAAAACGCGTCGAACATTTCTCCTCCCAGCGTGCCGACCGCCTGCAGGCCGTCGCTCCCGGCGTCGTATTCGAGCAGGATGGCCGAGAGCGGCTGCGGCGCCGGGCCGCCCACCACGCGGGCGCCCGAGGACGGGTCGTATTCGCTGTGCTCCGAGCAGCAATGAATCACGTTCGGTCGCATGGTGTCCGAAGCCGTGGATTGGTCGCGGTAGCTGATGAAGCTGATCTGCGGGGTGGGATAGCTCATGCGGTGTGCGCAGATCGCGGAAAAGCCGACGATTGCCCGGTTGGGGCCGACACCGCCCGGCCACAGGTAGATCGAGCCGTCTTCTGTTTTCAATTGCACGTCGCGCACCGTGGGCTTGCCCAGGTTGAGCAGGAAGCACG
>CAYYZZ010000493.1:0-1721 GCA_964476235.1 uncultured Streptomycetaceae bacterium
CAAGGAGTCGGACGTCGACTACGTCACCGTCCCCGCCGTGCACCGGCTCGCCGCCACGCTCGACCGCGGCGACCCCATGCCGAGGATGGGCGATCCGCTGCCGGTCGGCTGGCACCAGATTCTGTTCCCGCGCGTGGTGCGCCAGTCGCAGATCGGCGCGGACGGCCACCCGGAGCGCGGCGATTTCCTGCCGCCGGTGCCGCTGCCGCGCCGCATGTTCGCCGGCAAGCGCACCACCTTCCACGCGGATCTACATGTGGGCGACGCCGTGCGCCGCGAATCCGTGATCATGGAGGTCAACATCAAGCAGGGCCGCACCGGGCAATTGGTGTTCGTGACGGTCAAGACCGATATCACGAGCCCGCGCGGACTCGCCATCACCGAGGAGCAGGACCTCGTCTATCGGGAAGCCGCGCCCGGCGGCACGCCGCCCCAGCCGCCACAGCCGGCGCCGGGGAAGGCGGTGTGGAGCCGCGTGGTGACGCCCGACCCGGTGATGCTGTTCCGCTATTCCGCGCTGACCTTCAACGGCCACCGCATTCACTACGACCTGCCCTACGTGACGCAGATCGAAGGCTACCCCGGCCTCGTCATGAACGGCGGGCTCACTACGCTGCTCGCATTCGAGCTCGCGCGCACCCATGCCTCCACCCCCATACGCTACATCTCCTCCCGCAACGTGCGGGCGCTGTTCGTAAACCAGCAGATCACGCTCGGCGGCGAGCCATCGCTCGACAACAAGACGGCGACGCTGTGGGCACTGAATCCCGACGGCGCGCTCGCGCTCTCGGCCGAGGCCGAGTTCCGATGACGCGACCGTTCAACATTCATCATTCATCGTTCATCGTTCGAGCGTAAGCGAATGTCCGGCGGACCGCTCGAAGGCGTGCGCATCCTCGACCTGACCTCGGTCGTGGTCGGGCCGCTCGCCACCCAGATCCTCGCCGACCATGGCGCAGACGTGATCAAGGTGGAGTCGACAGCGGGCGATCTCGTCCGGGTGATGAACGGCAAGTCGGTCACGCCGGGCATGGGCGCCAAGTTTCTGCATCTCAACCGCAACAAGCGCAGCATCGTGCTCGATCTCAAGCATCCCTCCGGCCATGCCGCGCTGCGGAAGCTGATCGCGCGCGCCGACGTGATGCTCTGGAACAACCGCCCCCAGTCGATGGCGCGCATGAAGCTCGGCTACGACGACGTGCGCGCCATCAACCCGAAGATCATCTACTGCGGCATGTTCGGCTTCGGGCAGGACGGCCGCTACCGCGACAAGCCGGCCTACGACACCATTATCCAGGGCTCGGGCGGCATGGCCGCGCTGCATCACCGCGCCACCGGCGAGCCGCGCTTCGTGCCGATGGTGGTGGCAGACAAAGTGGTGGGGCTGATCGCGGTGCAGATGATCGCGATGGCGCTCTACGGGCGCACGCGCACCGGCGAGGGCTGCTCGATCGAGATCCCGATGTTCGAGAACCTGGTGAAGTTCGTGCTGGAAGAGCACATGTATCTCAAGACCTTCGTGCCGCCGCTCGGAGAGACCGGCGACCCGCGCCTGCTCGATCCCCTCGGCAAGCCGATTCCCACCCAGGACGGCTGGATCTGCATTTCCGCCAACACCAACGACCAGGCGTTCGCATTCTTCGATGCGATCGGCCGGCCCGAGCTGAAGACCGACCCGCGCTTTTCCACCATACCGGCGCGCTTCGCCCACGTGGCGGAGT
>CAYYZZ010000494.1:0-1717 GCA_964476235.1 uncultured Streptomycetaceae bacterium
CCTCGTGAGAGGAGGGGAATGTTTACAAAAAAGCTCCCCTCCTTTTCAAGGAGGGGTGGACGCGAAGCGGACGGGGTGGTTGCGCCGCACGATCGGCTCTTGAGGGTCACGCGGTTACGTCATTCTCAATAATCCGCCGCCATGCCCGATTGACGTCGTGGCGCTTTCGCTCAATCATACGCATCCCGCATCCCGAAGTTGGCAGTTGGCAGCCGTCAGTTTGCAGTTTGCAGCAGCGAGTTCGAAGTTACTGTCAACTGCCAACTAATCCATGCAAACTGCCTACTGCAAACTGCAAACTCGTTTTGTCGAACCACGACTCACGAATGACGATTCACGGATTCCCAGTGGCTGATTTCAAACTGCTCAATTACGCCGGCGCGAAGGGAGACCCGCGGCCGGCGATACTCGCTGGAGAGAACAGCGTCGTGGATTTGCAGGAAGCGCTAACCGGCCAGGCGTGGGCCGCCTCCACGCTCGCGGTGCTCGGCGCGTGGGACGAGGCACTCCCCGTGCTCCACGCTCTCGCCGGCTCGAAGCCGGCCAAGCTGCGCCGGCTCGCCGAGGTCAGGATCCTGGCGCCGATCCTCTACCCGCCCGCGATCTACTGCACCGGCGCCAACTACATGGCCCACGCCGAGGAAATGTCGGCGGAGAGCAAGGGCGTGGACAAGGCGACGACGCAGCCCTACCTCTTCCTCAAGTCCGGCCCGCACTGCGTGATCGGACCGGGCGACGAGATCCGGCTGCCCGGCGTCTCGCAGAAGGTGGACTGGGAAGGCGAGTTCGCGGTCGTCATCGGCAGGCGCGGGCGCAATATCAAGGTCGCAGACGCGATGAAGCACGTCGCCGGCTACACCATCATGAATGACCTCTCGGCGCGCGACCTCTCGCGCCGGCCCGACTGGCCGCGCTGGAACATCGACTGGTTCGGCCACAAGAATTTCGAGACCGCCGCGCCGATGGGGCCATGGATCGTGCCGGCGGACCAGATCGCCGACCCCTATCAGTGCCACCTCCAGCTATGGGTCAACCAGGAGAAGATGCAGGACACGCTGGTCTCCCAGCTGATCTTCAATGTCTCCGAGCTGATCGAATACCTGAGCCGCCGCATGACCCTCCTGCCAGGCGACGTCATCGCCACCGGCACGCCGTCCGGCGTCGGGCGCCCGCGCGGCATCTTTCTCAAGCCCGGCGACAAGGTGCGCATCGAAATCTCCGGCATCGGGAAACTGGAAAATCCCGTTGCGCAGGGGGAGTGACGAAACACTGATCGCCCGTCATTCATCATTCAGCGATCATCATTCATCATTCAAAAAGTATGGCCTCCTATCCTGAACTCTCCGGCCGCGTCGTCGCGGTCACCGGCGGCGCGCAAGGTATCGGCGCCGTCACCGCGCGCGCTTTCGCGAAGCAGGGCGCGGGCGTCGCCCTGCTCGACATCGACGGGGCCGGCGCAAAGAAAATCGCAGACGCGATCACCGCCGACGGCGGTCGCGCGATCGCGGTTCACACCGACGTGACCGACGAGCAATCCGTCGAACGCGCCATTGCCAGCGTTGTTTCCGGGCTCGGCGGGCTCGATGTGCTCGTCAACTGCGCCGGCGGCTATGGGCGGCTCGCCACGGTGGAGGACATGCCGATCGAGGAATGGGACCGCACGATCGCGCTCAACCTGCGCAGCGTGTTCCTGGTTTCGCGCGCGGCGATCCCGCAC
>CAYYZZ010000495.1:0-1715 GCA_964476235.1 uncultured Streptomycetaceae bacterium
GGCGGCTAATTAATACTTAACGCCGCGCCAGCCAGCTGATCGCCGCCAGGTTCGCCGCATTCATCCAGAACACCGGCGCCATCCCGAACGACGCGCCGAGCACCAGCGGCAGCAGGGCGTAGAGCGAAGCCAGCACGCCGATCAGGAACTGGCTCGCGCCCAGCTCGAGCGCGAGCAGCGACACAACCACCTTGCTGCCGATGTAGCAGCCGTGGATCGCGATGCTGAGGAGGACGATCAAGTACATCCGTGATGGGTGATGGGTGATGAGCAAGACCTCAACATCCGGCCGCTTTATTTCTTCTTGTTCCCCGCGCGCAACAGACGCTCGATCGTTTTCCGGGCATAGGCATGGGCGCCGGGCCATTTGCTCGCGCGCGGCCCCGCGACGTTGAGGACCGTGATTCCATGCTTCCTGACGAAGGCGTCGATTTCGTCGCCTGCCTCGCGCGGGCGCGACCGGCTGGCGTCGATGACGATGCAGGGTTTGCCGTGCGCCACGCAGTAATCCTGAGTCAGGCGCGTGCCGCCTTCGAGCACGCCGGAATGGAGGATTGCCGTGCCGTTGCTGTCGAGCACGTTCTTCAGGGTGCGCTCCTCGTAGGCGCTGCCGGGCAGCTCGGTCAACGGGTAGCGCGCGGCGATCGGCCCGTCCTCCGCGGTGCGGCCTGCGGGCGCCCAGCCGCCGCAGGGAAACTCCGCGGCCAGCGCCGCGTCGAGCGCGCCGCGGTCAACCCCGGCCTGTCCGCCGGAGACGATCTTCTGTAAAGGCATGGAAGGCGTGATTCGTGATTCGTGAGTCGTGAATCGAGCAGGTGTCCCGCGCTGCTGTGTCAATTACAATATCGAGAGTTTACCCGTTGGCTAACCATGCATTCACGCTGCAAACCTGCTGAGTCCAGTTCGTGAACTTTCGCCAGGCGCTCAACATCGAGGATCTTCGCCTCATCGCCGAACGGCGGCTGCCGCGCGTCGCTTACGAGTTTCTGGCGCGCGGGACCGAAGACGAGGTCACGCTCCGCGCCAACCGGGCCGACTTCGAGCGCATCCGCTTCGCCCCGCGCACGCTGGTGGACGTGTCGAAGCGCTCGCAGAAGACCACGCTGTGGGGCAAGACCTTCAACATGCCGTTCGGCATCGCGCCGACCGGCGCGTCAGGGCTCTACTGCTTCGATGCTGACGTCGCGCTCGGGCGCGCGGCGGAGGCCGCTGGCGTGCCGTACGTGCTGTCCACCGCTTCGTTCGTGCCGATGGAACGCGTCGCACGAGAAGTCGGGGGCACCCAGTGGTTCCAGCTCTACATGTCCAAGGACCATGACCTGGCGCAGGGGCTCGTCATGCGCGCGCTCGACGCCGGCTTCGAGGCACTGGTGATGACCACCGACGTGGTGGTCGGCGGCAACCGCGAGTACAACCAGCGGAACAACTTCGAGGTGCCGTTCCGGCTCAACCTCGCCAATATGGTGGATGGCGCGCTGCACCCGCACTGGCTGGCCGGCGTATTCCTGCGCACGCTCCTGTCTACGGGGGTACCGCGCTTCCAGAACCTCGACGTCAATACCGGCGGCCGCATCACGTCCCCGACGCTGACGGAATTCCGCACGCGGCGCACCGAGCTGAACTGGGATGACGTTGCCTGGCTGCGCAAGCTGTGGCCGAAGAAACTCCTGATCAAGGGCATCATGACGGTGGAGGATGCGCAGCTCGCCGCGCAG
>CAYYZZ010000496.1:0-1677 GCA_964476235.1 uncultured Streptomycetaceae bacterium
ACAGGGCTCAAGGTACAAGGCCGGGTTCGGTTCGGGAGCCGCAAGTGTAGCAGCCGTCGGAAAGGCGGTGTCAGCATGTGGAATCTGGCGCGGCTGTTGCTGTCGAACTTATAATGGACTATATTCAGTCCTGTTGCTTCAACCGGAAACCCCACCATGCGCTCATCTCAAATCAAACCGATTAGCTACCTTAAAGCGAACGCTGCGGAGGTGCTCGACCGGCTGGCTGAAGAACGGGAGCCGATGCTGATCACGCAGAACGGCGAAGCCAGGGCCGTGATGCAGGATGTCGCCTCGTACGAGGCGACCCAGGAAACACTGGCCCTGCTGAAGATTCTGGCGCTGGGCAACCGCGAGGTCGAGGGGGGCAAGATCAAGCCCGTTATTGATGTCGTGCGCCGACTGCGGGCGAAAAAGAACGGCGGCTGATGCGCTACGAGGTACTGATCACACAAGGCGCGGAGCACGACCTTGAGGAGATCTACGACCACATCGCCGAATTCGATTCGCCGGAGAAAGCAGAATACGTATTGAGCCGGTTGCTCGAAGTGGCCGAACGCCTGGCCACTTTCCCCGATCGCGGCCCGCACCCGAAAGAACTGCAGGCGCTCGGCATCCGGGAATATCGCCAGACCTACTTCAAGCCGTACCGGCTTATCTATCGCGTGATTGGAAAGCAGGTCTTCATCTACCTGATCGCGGACGGCCGGCGGGAGATGCAGTCGCTGCTGACGGGCCGCCTTCTCGGCGCTTGATGACCCGACGGGCAGCATATCTCGCGATCGGTCACTTCATCCTGCTCCCGGCAAGCGTTTTGAGTTCCTGATGCAGCGTATCGGGGATTTCCAGGCCCTCGGTGCGGGCCTTCGCCGCGGACTGCTGCCGGCGGGCGCCGGGCAGGCGCACGCCCTCGTCGGCCGTCATCTTCGAGATCATGGCTTCCAGCCGCGAGTAGTAGGAAGCCATGCCGGCGAGCGCATCGGGGTCGATCGCCAGGATGGCGTGGCCGATGCGCGGATGGTTGCCGGGCTCGAAATAGGAGTCGTTCTCGAAGCTGAACGCCGCGCCGGTCAGCGCGACGCACAGCACTTCCACCATCAGCGCCAGCGCCGTGCCCTTCACGCCGCCGATCGCGGTGAGGCTGCCGGTCAGCGCCGCTTTCGGGTCGGTGGTGGGATTGCCGTCCTTGTCCACCGCCCAGCCGAGGGGAATGGGCTTGCCCTCCTTGGCGTAGAGTATGATTTTTCCGCGCGCGACTTCCGTGAGCGAAAGATCGACGACCACGGGATCGGCATCCTTGCGCGGAAAGACCGCCGCGATCGGATTCGTGCCGTAGAAGGCTTTTTTCCCGCCCCAGGCGTTGATCGCCGAGGGCGAGTTGGTGAATGCAAGGCCGACGAGCCCCGCCTGCGCGACCGGCGCGAGGTGATAGGCGGCGGCACCGAAGTGATGGCTGTTGGTAACGCCGGCGAACGCGACGCCGTAGCGCTTCGCGCGCTTGATCGCCTCTTTCGCCGCCAGCGCGGAGGCAAGAAAAGCGAGCCCGCCATGTGCGTCCACGAGACAGGTGGCGCCTTTCTTCTTGACGACTTTCGGCTTCGCCTTGCCGTCCGCCCGGCCCTGCCGCAGGTGCTCGCAGTAGAGCGGCACGCGCGACAGCCCGTGCCCCGTCAGCCC
>CAYYZZ010000497.1:0-1655 GCA_964476235.1 uncultured Streptomycetaceae bacterium
GCGGGCGCGGCGTGCGCATGGATCTCAGCGCGAAGGACCCGTTCACCACGGCGGAGGTGCTGGAAATGCTGGCGCAGACGCCGCTCGCCGGCGAGCGCGTCGTCGTGCAGCGCTACGGCGTCACCAACGTGGAGCTGGAAGAGGCGCTGAAAGCGCGCGGCGCGCAGGTGGTCGAGATTCCCACCTACCGCTGGTCGCTGCCGGAAGACACGCGGCCGATGGTCGAGCTGATGGATGCACTCGAGAGCCGCCGGGTGGACGCCATCGCCATCACCAACGCGGCGCAGGTCTACAACCTTTTCGACCTGGCCGGACAACACGGGCGGGCGGACGCGCTGCGGGCCGGCCTCAACCGCACGCTCGTCGCCTCCGTCGGCCCGGTGTCCTCGGACGCGCTGAGAAAATTCGGCGTGACCGTGGGGCTCGAAGCGAGCCCGCCCAAGCTGGGGCCCCTGATGTCGGCGCTCGACCAGGCCCTTTCTCGGTGATGAGTGATGGGTGATGGGTGACTGTTAAGTTGGCAGTTGGCAGCCGTCACATAGAGGAAGTTGGCAGCCGTCAGTTTGCAGTTTGCAGCAGCGGGTTCGAAATTACTGTCAACTGCCCACTGTCAACTGCCAACTATTCCATGCAAACTGCCCACTGCAAACTGCAAACTTTTCTTCCCTCATCCCTCGTACTCCGTCCTTCGTCCACAAAGTGGGCACGTCCATTTGTCAGTAGCCGGGGTTTGGCGCGATACTCACGAATATAGAAAGTTGGCACCGATCCTGTTTTTCCCGAAGGAGGAAACCATGACAAGAATGCCCAGCCGCCCGTTGCTTGCCTGCCGCTACGCTGCTGCGGGCGCGGCCGTTCTCGCCTTGCTCGCCGCGCCGGCCGCCGTGCTCGCCCAGGCCGCGTGGAAGCCGGACCGTCCCATCGAGCTCATCTCGGGCTCCGCGGCGGGCAACAGCGTGGACATCATGCTGCGCACGATCGCAAAGACCGTGCAGGAGAAGCGCTTCGTCGAGCTGCCCGTGAACGTGCTCAACAAGCCCGGTGGCGGCAATACCATCGCCTGGAACTATCTCAACCAGCGCGCGGGCGACGGGCATTACCTCATGGTCGCCAACTTCAACCTGTCGGCGGGCCACCTGACGGGCACCAGCACCTACAGCTACCGCGACTTCACCCCGGTCTGCATCCTGTTCGACGAGTACATTGCGCTCGTGGTGAAAGCCGACTCCCCGATCAAGGACGGCCGCGACCTGATCGAGCGGCTGAAGAAGGACCCGGGGTCGTTGAGCCTTTCGTTCTCCTCGGTGGCGGGCGGCGCGAACCACATCGCCGCCGGGCTGGTGCTGAAATCGGCCGGCGTGGACGTGAAGAAGGTCCGCACGGTGGTATTCGACTCGGCGAGCAAGGCGGTCACCGCCATGCTGGGCGGCCACGTGGACATCGTTTCCTCGAGCGTCTCGGTGGCGGTATCGCAGCTCAAGGCCGGCACCGTTCGGGTCATCGGAGTCTCGTCGCCGCGCCGCCTCGCCGGCGTGTTCGCGGACGTGCCGACGTGGAAGGAGCAGGGTGTGGAAGGGACGATCTCCAACTACCGCGGCCTGATCGGGCCCAAGGGCATGCAGCCGGCCCAGGTCGCCTACTGGGAAGGCGTGTTC
>CAYYZZ010000498.1:0-1650 GCA_964476235.1 uncultured Streptomycetaceae bacterium
ATCTTCTTGAACATCTCGTGGACGAAGGCGGGATCGTCCACGCCGTGAAAGGCCTCGAGGTCGGCCTTCAGCGGCACGGCGCCGCCGATGTGGATCATCGGGGATGCCGCACCGTAGGCCTGCGCCACGCCGGCCATCGAGTTGAGCCCACCGGGGCCTGCGGTCACGACGCACACGCCGGGCTTGCCGGTGAGGCGGCCGTAAGCGTCCGCCATGAGCGAGACGTTCGGTTCCTGCTTGCAGGTGACGAAACGGATGGATTGGACCCGGGAGAGCCCGTCGTAGATCGGGTGGATGTGGGAGCCGGGGACGCTGTAGACGCGCTCGACGCCTTCTTCCCGGAGCGCCTCGGCGACGGCTTCGCCGGCGTGCATTGCTTGCCGCGAAGCGCTCATGGAGCGCTCGCGGCAGGGATGGGGGAAGAAAAGTTTGCAGTTTGCAGTGGGCAGTTTGCAGTGACTGCCAACTGGCGGCTGGCGGCTGCCAACTTTGGGCTCGAATCACGACTCACGACTCACGACTCACGCAGTTATTGCTTGGCAAGGCCAAGCTCGGTGAGGATCGCCTTGATGTCGGCGTATTCCTTGTCGAGGTTCTTCCGGAACTGCGCGCCGGTGACGAAGTACTCGGACCAGTAGTTCTTCTCGAGGTCCGCGCGCCACTCGGGCACCTGCGTCGCTTTGCGCAGCACGTCTTCCCAGAACGCGACCTGCGCCGGCGTGAGGCCTCTCGGCCCCATGATGGAGCGCCATCCCCCGAAGACCAGGTCCACTCCCTGTTCGCGCCAGGTCGGGACGTTGGCCAGCACCCCGCCCAAACGGGCGGGAGCCGCCGCGGCGACGAGGCGCATCCGTCCGGCAGCGACGTGCGGGGCCGCATTGCCCGCGGCCGTGGTCGCGAGATCGAGGTGGCCGCCCATCAGCATGGTGAGCGCTTCGGCCGATCCCTTGAATGCAATCGCCTTCAAGTCGCGCGCATTGCCGCCAAGTGCCCTCACGAGCAGGCATGCGGCGATGTGATTGTGGCTGCCGAGCGCGACCGCAAAGCCGCTTGCCACCGATTTCGGATCCTTTTTCAGCCGCTCTACGAGATCCTTCCCGGTCGCGATTGGCGATGTTGCGTTCACGGCAAACACCGTATAGTCGTTGAACAGCGATGCAATCAGCGTGAAGTCGCCGTAATACAGGGTGCCCTGCCCGGTGATGTGATTGCTGATCAGGGGCGAGGTGCCGACCAGCAGGTAGTGGGCGTCGCCCGGGTGCTGGTTGACGTAGTTGAACGCGATATTGCCGCCGCCGCCCGGCTTGTTGACCACGGAGACGGTGCCGTTGATCAGGCGGTTCTCGACGATGACCTTTTCGACTTGGCGCGCGGTGCGGTCGTTGCTGCCGGCGGGGGCGGAGGTGACCACGATCTCCACGTTGCGCTGCGGCGTCCACGCCTGCGCGGCCGCCCCGGCGCTCGCGCCGGCGAGCGCCGTCGCAAGCAACGACCACCAGGCGGGTGAGTAGTGGCTAGTGATGAGCGATGGTTTCCTCATCCCACTGTCCCAATGCGCTGCATCGCATCGGGCGTTCGCCGGCTCACTCCCACCACCCCGATAACTACTCATATGGGCCACCCCGCCCGGCCAGTCGCGCTGCATCGCGG
>CAYYZZ010000499.1:0-1645 GCA_964476235.1 uncultured Streptomycetaceae bacterium
GGCACGTTCTCCCCGGCGCGGCTCGCCGGGATGCCCTCGCCCACGCCGTCCTTGCCGGCAACCAGCTCCGCGCCCGGGCGTATCGTCGCTTCGTACAGCGCGCGCTCGATGCGCTTGCGGTCCCAGCCGGCTTCCCGGTAGATCGCGTAGTGCTCGGGCGACAGCACCAGTATCGCGCGCGCCGATTGCACCAGCTTGGGATGGCCGATCTTGACGAGCGACATGGCGAGCGAGCGCGTGAGCGCTTCCGCCGTGCGCGACTTCTGGTCCACGAACGCTTCCGGGCCATGGCCCTGGAACAGCGTCACAGTCGAGGCGCCGCGCGGGAAGCCGCGCGCCACCGACAGCGGCTCCCATTCCGGGTCGGACTCGTCCTCGGCAAAACACAGCGTGTACTTGCTCGGGGCGCCGAGCGTGGAACGATCCGCCTCGCCCGGGCGGCCGCCGCCCACGTTCTGCACGATGAGATTCAGCGCCCGCCCGATGGTTGCGTTCGCCCGGTTGCCCTGCCCCAGCGCGTTGATCCCGCTGTTCATGCCGATTTTTTTCGCGATCGGGCCGTTGACGATGATGATGGGGCTGGAGAAGTAGGTGGTGGCAAGCACGCCGTGCAGCGTAAAAACCGGCTCGAGCGCCGCCTCGATGGCCGCCAGCAGCACCGGCATGAACGAAGGCTTGCAGCCCGCCATCACCGCGTTGATCGCGGCCTTCTCGACCGTGCACTCCGCGAGAAAGGGCGGTATCTTGCCGATGACCTCGCCGGGACCGCGCGTGGTGCCCTTCAACATCGCGATGACGCGCTCGTCGGTCGGCGGCGTCACCGGCAGGCCGTCGGTCCAGCCGCGCCCGTAGCACAGCTCGACGGGGTCGTCGGTATCGGCGTACTCGATCTTGCGCGACAGCAGCGTGCCGCCCTTGTGCTTCGCTTCCAGCCGCTCGGCCACCCCGGGCTCGAGAGATCTCGAGCCTCACCCCGGCTGAAACGCGGGCAGCCCCTCTCCCAGGTCGCGGATACCGGTGAGCCTGCGCCAGGCATCGCGGTCCCAGCCGATGACGCGCTCCGCCTCGCGGCCGCCCTCGAAGCGGATCAGCGTTGGCGTAAACTCGATATGGTTGAGCCACGAGTGATCGAGCTCGCGGTCATCGACGATGTTGGAGACCCGGGACGGGAATTTCGGGTCGTCCTGCGAGACGACCTGGAACGCCGGCAGGTCGCCGGCCACACGCTGCATGACCGGCTCGATCAGCGTGCAGGCCGGGCAGGCGCGCTTGGAAAAAACGATCAGGCCATCGGGTTTCAGCATGGGGGATTGGAATTAATGCGACGATTCATAGTCTACCCCAACATGAAAACTGCGTGCGTCGCCGCCCTGCTGCTCGCGGCATTCGTTGCCGGTTGCGCGGAGCTGCGCTGGCACAAGGACGGCGCCGATGCCGCGGCGCTCGAGCGGGACATCGCCGCTTGCCAGCAGCTTGCGCGCCAGCGGGCACTACACGAAGCCTGGCCGTTCGGGCTCGCCGCGGCGCACTCCCCGATGAGCGTCGATGCGCTGGGGCGGCCCGTCGCGCCCTATCCGACCCGGTTCGAAACCGACCGCTTTCTCCTCGAGCATGACCTCACGCGCGCCTGCATGCGCGGCAAGGG
>CAYYZZ010000500.1:0-1637 GCA_964476235.1 uncultured Streptomycetaceae bacterium
TACAGCGTGTCGCGCTTGTCGCCGCTCGCGAAGCCGGCGAGCGTGCCAGGCACGCCGCGGCCCAGCGCGATGACCTTGAACAGCTCGCCCATCTCGGCGGGCGAGAGCAGCCGTTGCGCCTGCGCCGCAAGCGGCGCATAAGCCGCAACGTCTTCAGCCGGCGTCTCGGCGAGAACGTCGGTGATGCCGCAGTTCACCAGGAACTGCGCCTGGTTGGTGTAGCCGAGCAGATCCAGCCCCGCCTCCCGGCCGGCTTCCGCTATGGCCGAGAAGTCCAGGTGCGTGGTGATGTCCTGCAGGCCCGGGAGGAAGAACGGGTCGTCGTGCGCGCGATGCCGGTAGTGGCACATCAGCGTGCCGCCGGCGCGCTGCGGGTGGTAATACTCCTTGCGCGGAAACCCGTAGTCGAGCAACAACGCGACGCCGCGCGCGAGCGCGCCGCCCAGGCTTTTGATAAAGGCGCGCGCAATGAATTGGACTTCGCTGCGATAGCCGCCCACCGGGAAACACGATGGATCTATTCCGGCGGAAGCAGTCCCCGGGGGCCGCGGCGACCAATCGAACTTTCCGTCCTTTAACGATACGCCCAGTTCCCGGATGCTCCCGCCTTCGCGCTGGAATACGTGCGCCGGCATCGCATCGAGCACCTCGTTGCCGATCACGACGCCGGTGAAGGCCGGCGGCAGCTGGTTCAGCCACGCCACGCGCTCGAGCAGGTGCGGCGCCCGCGCGGCGAGGGTGTCGCGGCTGCGCTCGCGCAGGTCCGGGGAGAGTTCCAGTATCAGGTAGCGCTGCGGCGCGCCGCCGAGCCGCTCGAGTTCGAGCAGCAGGTCCGCGGCCAGCGCGCCGCTGCCGGCGCCGATTTCCAGGACGTCGGTGAGGCCGAGCTCCGCGAGCTGCTTCACCTGGCGCGCCAGCGTGCGGCCGAACAATCGGGAGATTTCCGGCGCGGTGACGAAATCGCCGTCGCGCCCAAGCTTGCGCGCCCCGGCCATGTAATAGCCCAGGCCGTGCGCGTAGAGCGCGAGCTCCATGTAGCGCGCGAAAGAGAGCCAGCCGCCGCCGCGCCCGATCTCCGCAGCGATCAGCCGGGCAAGCTGTTCGCTCAAGGCAAGCGCTTCGGCGGACGGAGCGGGGAGTTGCGCGGAATGCGGGGAAGTGGCCAAGCGGGGAACCGCGGGGGAATGGAATACAATTCTACACGCTCATACAGGCGGGACAGGACGGCGAGATGGAAGGCGCATTGCAGGACAAGGTGGTGCTGGTCACCGGCGGCGCGAAGCGCGTCGGCGCTGCTATTTGCCGCCAGCTGCACGCGGCGGGCGCCAGCCTGCTCGTGCATTACCGCGCATCCGCCATCGAGGCGCGCGCGCTGCAGGTCGAGTTGAATGCGCGCCGCGCCGATTCGGTCGCGCTGGCGCAGGCCGACCTGCTCAAGGTCGCGTCCTGCTCCCAGCTCGTCAAGGCGGCGCTGAAGCATTTCGACCGCCTCGATGCGCTCGTCAACAACGCCTCCAGCTTTTTCCCCACCGCCGTGGGCGAGATCACCGAGCAGGCCTGGGACGATCTCATCGGCACCAACCTCAAGGCGCCGCTGTTCCTCGCCCAGGCGGCGGCGCCGGAGCTGAGAAAAAATC
>CAYYZZ010000501.1:0-1624 GCA_964476235.1 uncultured Streptomycetaceae bacterium
GCCCGATGCGGGGTTTTCCGCTTCCAGCTTTTCCAGGGCCACGAGCAGCTTCTCGATCTCGTTCCGGACGATGTCCCAGATGATGTCGTCATCAATGCCCAAGTAGCCGTGAATCAGGACGTTGCGCACGGCGACGATGCGCCTCCACGCAATACCCGGCCCCAATGCGCGGGCCTCCTCCGGAACGTTCCGCGCCGCTTCACCGAGCAGCTCGAGATTCCGGAGGGTCGCGTCGTACACCAGGCGCCGGCCCAGGAATTCCTCGCGGCTCAGGCCGGCGGTGTATTCCGAGACACGCTGGCAGCAGGCCTTCATGTCGGCCACGTAGAGCCGCCACTCACGCGACACGGATCATCTCCTTCTCGACGTGGGGTCTGAGTTCGTCCCGCACCGCCTTGTCCGTTACCAGGTCCACCGGCCGCCCGAGCAGGTCCTCCAGGTAGAACTTGAGGTCCATGTAGGCGCCGAACGTCGCCGGGCCGGCGAATTCGACCAGCACGTCCACGTCGCTGGACGCGCCCAGCTCGTTCCGCGCCGCGGAGCCGAACAGGGCGAGCCGCTTCACGCCGTAGCGCGCGGCGATCTCCTGCTGGCGCTCTGCCAGCAACCCGAGAATCTGCGTCCGATTCATTGGTGCCTTATCCCCCTGTCCAAGTTTAGCCCCGGCCACCCCGGTCCGGGCAGCATCCCGGTCAAATTCGGATACCCAAAGGCGCCACGCAGTAACGAGCCGCTCGGCCGGCAGCTTGGGATCAAGCTTCGCGTTTCCCGCCGAGAGCCGCCTGCGGCATTCGGCAATGAGTTCCAGCTCGCTCGGCCAGAACGTCGCAGCCAGATAGCCCAGTCGCTTGAACACGGCCTTGTTCCCGAATTGATCGGCATAACGAACGAGCAATTGAAGGTCACGGTACTTTGAAGTCATGTACGACTTCAGCATATCCAGCACCGAGTGGATGCCGCCGCCGAGCGCCGGCGTGTCCAGCATGTCGAGGATCGTGCGCGTCGGGTCGGCAACGTTGATCTTCGCTTTGCCACGCCATACGGGCTTGAACCCGAACATGGCGCGTTCCTCAACGGTGCGCACGATGAAAATCGCGCCGCGCGCTTCGACCCTGCGCGCCCGGGGCCGGCGGGCCGTGATGATGAGAGTCGAGCGGAAGAGCTGCTCGGTGAAACCCCAATGCTCAGCGGCGCTCCAACCGCCGATGTAGCAGGGAGCAAAAAGACGGTCGGCGACCGCCCACGCATCCTCGAGCGCTATGTCCGATGTCGAGGACTCGAGCGGCACCGGAACGTACAGGCCGCGCCGCACCCGCGTGAGCCAGCCACGCGCGGACCAACCTGCAAGCAGTTGTGCCGCTTCAGTCTGCTCGACGTTCAGTGCACGCGACGCGTCCACTGCGGAGATTGAGCCCTTGCTGCTGCGGAGCAATTTGGCCAGCCTCCCGCGGGAGTTTTTGCTAAGTCCGCCAATGGGTTTCATGGTATATTTTGTGCAACGTAACAATCGCTATACAGTTATTTCGTTGCACACGATATACTACTTATCGTGGATGAGCAACCAAGCAGGCCTTGAGGCCCCTGTTTGCCGCCGAGCAGTCTCTTGACCCGGTGATGAGTGATG
>CAYYZZ010000502.1:0-1623 GCA_964476235.1 uncultured Streptomycetaceae bacterium
ATCGAAAGACGTCCCCACCATCCCGCCCAGGGGATCGAAGGACGTCCCCACCATCCCGCCCAAGGGATCGAAAGACGTCCCCACCATCCCGCCCGGGAGATCGAAAGACGTCCCCACCATCCCGCCAGGACAGCCGAAAGACATCGACACGATTCCACCAGGAGCGGAAGGCGGCCAGGCGCTGTATCTGCGCCTGATGACCGAGCAACTGACGGGGTGGAACGATCCGCGCGCCATGCTCGAGCGCGCGCTCAAGGAAAATCTGTTCCTGCTGCTCGCGCAGAAGATCGTATCCGTCAAATCGGGAAATCCCGATCCGGTGTGCTACGAGGTGCTGCTCAGGCTGAAGCAGGAGGAAGACAGCCTGTTGCCGCCGGGCGGTTTCTTCGGTGTCGCCGAAAGTCTCGGCATGATGGCAAAGATAGACCGCTGGGTGGTGCGAGCCGTCCTTTCATGGTGCGCCGCCAGGCAGAAAGCAAGCCCGGGGAAACCGCTGCCCATGATGTGCATCAATGTTTCAGCACCGGCGCTGAGGAGCACTTCGTTCCTGGGCGCGGTGCGCGAGGAGCTGCAACGCGCCGGTGCCCCGCCCCGCGCCCTGTGTTTCGAAATCAACGAGCGCGACGTCATCGAGCATCCCGCGAGCGCGCAGGGTTTCATCGCGGCATTGAAGCCCCTCGGCTGCCGCTTCACGCTGGATGCGTTCGGAAGCGTCAAGATATCGTTCTCGCACCTCAACGACCTGCCGGTTGACTTCGTCAAGATTGACGGCATCATCATCGAAAGCATCCACCATGGCCGGCTGGGACCTGCGACTGTCAAGGCAATCAATATAGTGTGCGGGGAAGTCGGCATACGCACGATCGCGGAGTTCGTGGAAACCAAGAAAACGCTCGACAAGCTGCGCGAGATCGGCGTGGATTACGTGCAGGGCTTCGGCATCGCGCGGCCCGAGCCGATCAGCAAGCTCCAATGAATCGTGTATGGGAACGGGCAGGCGGCGGACGGTAATTCGGGGGGCATCGCTCTTGCGCGACACCCCGGAGCCTCGAATCAGTCACGATTCATTTTTCGAGACCTAAAATTTGAATTCGTAAGGCTGACGTAGCGCTTGCCGCGTCAGCCTCCGAGCATTGCCTTCTTGAGTGAAGCATCGGCCGGCTGGTCGCCGAGCCAGATCCTGAGCAGTGCCCGGTAGAAATCCTCGCCGGGGATCGTGCCCCGGCTCTCCCCGTTCACGGTGACGCGGGTGCCGGTGCCCGGCAGGTAGTCGAGCAGGATTACGTCGCCGTTCTTCGCGGCTTTCAGCGCGGTGAATATCCCTTCGAGCTGTTTCAGCTGCGGCTCGAGCTTCGCGAGCTCGACCGGCGCATGGTTGTTCTTGAGGCCGTCGTTCAGCGCGGAGAACAGCTGTTCCGCCGTGAGGTCGCGCAGCATGTGCATGGCGACCCGCTTCGGGCCGGCATCGGAGAGCACCGCCTGCGTGGCGCCCGCCTTCTGCTGCAGGTAGAGCGCGCCGACGTAAACCCGGAAGAAGGCGCGCGTGCGCACCCCGGCACCGTTCAGGATGAGCTCTGGGCCCGCGTCGCTGAGCCGCACCTTATCGGCGAGCTTGACCCCCTC
>CAYYZZ010000503.1:0-1610 GCA_964476235.1 uncultured Streptomycetaceae bacterium
GGACCGGTCACTGAAACTTGCGCGCCGGTAGCCGGCAATTTCGAGGTCAGCCGCCCGCAGGCTTACTTCAGCCCTGATTTCAAGGCGGCGAAGTCCGGGCTTTTGAATTCCCTCCATTTTGCCGGTCGTTCACGGCATTGAGAGCGGACACCAGGTGCAGATGGACGCCGTGCTCGTCGGCGGTTTTCTGCAGCGCCCGGATATCCTTCGGCAGACAGGAGCCGCCGTACCCGATTCCTGCGCAAAGAAAGTTGTAGCCGATGCGCTGATCAGCGCCGATTGCCACCGAGCGAAGTCCGCTGCCCGGTCCCGCAAGTTGGCCCCGGTACGCCAACCTGCCACTGATCGAAGACAAAGCGCGGGGTCCCCTTCACCCCGCTCGGCACCCGGTTCCCGACATCGCCTGACCTGCCGTATGGAAACCCCCCTAGAAACAGCCGGGGTACGGGAAACAGCTTGCCGCGCTCTCGCCGTTGGAATAGATTGATTGGTACTTGACCGCTGATCCCGCTCACGACCCGCGCGGAACGCGGTCCTCTCCCGGGGAGGGAGAAGCCAGCATCGACCTAAGGCCCGTTATGCGCAGTCTGCGACCTCTTTCGCACTTGCTCCCGGCGCCTCGGCTCGGCGAACAGGGATCACCGCTGGATTGAATTTCCTATCTGTTTTGCTAAGCATGCAACCTCCCCGTCATCATGTGAAGAACTTCAGCGTATTGTTCGCGGCAGCTCAGTCAATAGCACTTAAGCACTGATGGCGGACACGTTCCGCGGGATGATGCGCTCACCGTCGCTTCCCTACGTGCTGCCGTTTGCAGCCTTCTTGTTTTCGCTCGCGATCGTGCCGGCCATCGGCTTGCGGCCGCGGGCGGAGCTCCTTCTTTGGCTCGTCGCGGTCGGCGCGGTGCTCGTCGTCTTCGCCCGTGGCGTCATCGAGCTCTCGGTGCGCCACTGGGCCGGCTCCATCGCGGTCGGCGCTGCGGTGTTCCTCGTCTGGATCGCGCCCGACCTCCTCATCCCCGGCTATCGCGAGTCGATCCTGTTCCGCAATCCCTTCTTCGGCGAGCACCGCGCCTCATTCGCGCTGGAAGCGCAGGACGATCCGATCGCGCTCGCGCTGCGCGCCGCGCGTGCGGTGATCCTGGTGCCGATCGTCGAGGAGCTCTTCTGGCGCGCGTGGCTGCCGCGCTGGATGATGCGCCCGGATTTCCGCTCGGTGCCGATGGGCGCCTACACGAGCGCCACCTTCTGGATCACCGCGCTGCTGTTCGCGAGCGAGCACGGGCGCTATTGGGACGTAGGTTTGGTGGCCGGGCTGATCTACAACGGCTGGATGTGGCGCACCAAGCGCCTGGGCGATTGCATCCTCGCGCACGCCGTCACCAACGCCTGCCTCGCGGCGTACGTGGTCGCCGCGGGGCAGTGGCAGTACTGGTAACCCTGCGAAGAATTACGCTGCAGCAACTCTGGGCTTCGATCTCCTGCGCGCAACTAGACCCAGCAGGCCGAGCCCCGCCAGCATCAGCGCGCAGGTCTGCGGCTCCGGGGTCGCATCAAACCTAAGGCCCGTTACGCGCATTCCGGAACTGCTTCCGCGCCTGCTCCCGGTGC
>CAYYZZ010000504.1:0-1594 GCA_964476235.1 uncultured Streptomycetaceae bacterium
CGCGCTCGCCGCGGCCGGCGCGCCGGGCGCGGCCTTGAAGTGGCCGAACGACGTCCTGTGGCGCGGCCGCAAGCTCTGCGGCAGCCTGACCGAGCTCGCGGGCGATGCGCTGGGACCGACCACCGCGGTGATCGGGATCGGGCTCAATGTGCGGCTGTCAGCCGCCACGCGCGCTCGCATCGATCAGCCCGTGACGGATCTCGAGACGGCGTGCGGCGCGGCGCCCGACCGCAACGATTTATTCGCGCGCGTGCTGATCGAGCTGGGCGGCGTGCTCGAGGCGTTTGCGCGCGAAGGCTTCGCCCCGCTGCGCGCCGAGTGGCAGCGTGTCCACGCGCACCAGGGCAAGCGCGTGACCTTGACGCTGCCCGACGGCTCGCGCCAGGCCGGGCGCGCGAGCGGCGTGGCGGAGGACGGGTCGTTCCTCCTCGAGACGCGGTCGGGCGTGAAGCGCTACCACAGCGGCGAGATCAGCGTTCGTGTCCGAACGGGTGATGGGTGATAAGGGATAGGGGATAGGGGCCGTGTTCCGCGCGTCCGCGCGGGTGTCTTATCCCTTATCCCTTGTCACGCAGTACTATGAGCGTATGCGAATCCTAGCGATCGACGCGGGCAACAGCCGCATCAAGTGGGGCGTGCACGAGGACGGTTCGTGGCGGGTGCAAGGCTGGGTCGCCACTGCCAGGGCGGCGCGCCTCGCGCGCGAGTGGGCCGGTCTCGAGCCGCCGGATGCCGTAATTGCCGCCAACGTCGCCGGTGCGCGCGCCGCGCGCTCGATCGCCGCCGCCGCGCGCCGGCTCAAGCGCCGTGCGCGCTTCGTGAAGAGCGCGGCAAGCCAGTGCGGCGTGAAGAACTCCTACGACCGCCCCGCGCAGCTGGGTCCCGACCGCTGGGCGGCGCTGATCGGCGCCCGGCACCTCCACGACGGCCCGTGCGTGGTGGTCAACGCCGGCACGACGATGACCGTGGATGCGCTGGCCGCCGACGGCGTGTTCCTCGGTGGCATGATCGTCGCGGGCGCGGACCTCATGCGCGGCGCCCTGGCGCGCAACATCGCGCAGTTGCGGCCGCGAGGCGGGGAATTCGCATTCTTCCCGGCGCGCACCGCGGATGCGATCGAAAGCGGCGCGCTCAACGCGCTTGCCGGCGCCGTGGAGCGCATGCTTTACTTCATGCAGCAGGCGGGCCAGGAAGCGCCGCTCACGGTACTCTCGGGCGGAGCCGCGCCATTCCTCGCCCCGCACCTTAACGGCGCCGTCGAGGTCGTGGATAATCTGGTACTCGAGGGCTTGGTACGTATCGCCCTCGAGCGATGAAGCGTGACGTGGTGTGTCGTGACATGATGAAGCGTGACGTGAAAGGGCGTGACGTGATGAGGCGTGACTAGAGTCATGATTCCTGCAATCTCGTGTCGAGGCTTTGTTTCACGCGTCACCCTGTCACGCGGTACCCTGTCACGAACTTTCATGTCACGCCTTACCCTGTCACGCTTCATCAAGAAATGAGAGCCCTATTCCTCCTGCTGGTGCTGGCGAACCTGCTGTTCTTCGCCTACGCGCACGTGACCCGCGAGGGCGCGGGTGCGGAGAACCAG
>CAYYZZ010000505.1:0-1592 GCA_964476235.1 uncultured Streptomycetaceae bacterium
TCCTTCGCCAGCGCTCGCGTCATGCCGACAAGGCCGCTCTTGGCGGCGGAGCTGTTCACCTTGCCGACCGCGCCGTGGAGCGCGCTGTCGCCGGCGAGCGTGACGATACTGCCGCCGCCGGCCGCGATCATCGCGGGCAGGCTCGCCTTGACGCAGTGAAACGAGCCATCGAGCGACAGGTCCAGGCTGCGCCGCCACTCGGCGAAATCCATGTCTTTGAAAGCCACTTCCCGGCGCACCGATGCGCTCAGCACCAGGATGTCGAGCCGGCCGAATTGCCGGATGACGCCGTCGAACATCGTCTTCACCTGGCCGGCATCGGTAACGTCGGCCAGGTAAACCTGCGCCTGGCCGCCTGAATCGCGAATTTCCCGCGCGACTTTTTCCGCATCCTCCCGGCTGGCCCGCGTGTTGACCGCAATCGTCGCGCCGCCCGCCGCGAGCGAGAGCGCAATCGAGCGCCCGATGTTCCGCCCGGCGCCGGTCACCAGCGCCACCTTGCCCTGCAGTTCTCCCATGTAACCCCCGGCCTTTGAACTGCGTCTTAGATGCTACGTCTCAGGTGAAGCGTCTCAGGTACTACGTCGCAGATACTGCGTCTCAGGCAATTAACTGCGACTTATCTGCGACGCCCCATCTGAGACGTTTTACCTGCGACGCCTTATCTGCGACGCTTCTCACTCTCCTTTGATACCAGCGGCGCGAATCACTTTCGTCCATTTCACGGTTTCGCTTTGCAGGAAGCGGGAAAATTCCTCAGGCGAGTTGCCGACGGCCTCGGCACCGGAGGTCGCAAGGATTTCCCTCACCTTGGGTGAGTTGAGGCTTTCCACCAGCGTGGCGTTGACCCTGAGGACGATCTCGCGCGGCGTCGCCCTCGGCGCAAGCAGCGCGTTCCACCCGGACGCGTCGTAGCCCGGCACGCCGGCCTCCGCGATCGTCGGCAATTCGGGGAACAGCGCCGAGCGTGTGGCGGCGGTCGAGGCCAGCGCGCGCATTCTCCCGGACTTGATGGGGGACACCACCGCCGCGATCGGCGCGAACGTCATGTGCGAATGGCCGCCGATCACGTCCGTCACCGCTGGCGCCGCGCCCTTGTAGGGGATGTGGTTGATGTCGGCGCCCGACATCATGGTGAACAGGACCAGCGCGAGATGGTTCGAGCTGCCGACGCCCGCCGAGGCCGAGGTCAGCGCGCCGGGTTTCGCTTTCGCCAGGGCAAGTAGTTCCTTCACCGAGCGCGCCGGCAGCGACGGGTGCACGACCAGGATGTTGGTCATACGCACGACGAGGCTGACCGGCGCGAGGTCGCGCATCACGTCGTATGGGAGCTTCGAATAGACCGCCGGGCTGCTCGATAGCGCCGTCGTCCCCATCAGCAGGGTGTAGCCGTCGGGCGCGGCGCGCACCACCGCCTCGACGCCGATGTTGCCGCTCGCGCCCGGCCGGTTCGACACCAGCACGGGCTGCTTCCAGATCTCGCTCATCTGCTGCGCGACCGCCCTCGCCACCAGGTCCACCGATCCACCGGCGGGGAAAGGCGCGACCATCGTCACCGGCTTCTCAGGGTAGCCCTGGGCCGCAACGGTGCC
>CAYYZZ010000506.1:0-1581 GCA_964476235.1 uncultured Streptomycetaceae bacterium
TCCCTCATATACCCCGGAGATTCAAATGACCAACCTGTCCACCACGGTAATGGCCGCGCTCATTGCGGGCGCTTGCTTCACGAACGCGGCGGCGCAGACAGTCATTGACGAGTGGGAGAGCGCGAAGCTGCCGCCGCCGCCCGCGCTGAAGCCGGCGACCCTCAATCCCGCGGAGACGGCGCTGCTGGTGATGGATTTCACCGTCCAGACCTGCAGCATGGAGCGGCGGCCGCGCTGCGCGGCTTCGGTGCCGAAGGTCCAGAAGCTCGTCGCCGACGCCCGGGCGAGGGGCGCGCTCGTGATCTACAGCGTCGCGGTCGCCGGCTCCACCGCCGCCGACATCCTGAAGGACCTCACCCCCGCGCCCGGGGAGCTCGTCCTGCCGCCGCTCGGCCCGGACAAGTTCATCAACAGCGACCTCGAAAAAATCCTGAAAGGCAAAGGCATCAAGACCGTCGTCGCGCTCGGCACGCAGGCGCAGACCTCGGTGCTGCACACCGGCGCGGCCGCCGCGCTGCGCGGATTCAAGGTCATCGTCCCCGTGGACGGGATGTCCTCCGACAACGTCTTCCCGGAACTCTACACCGCGTGGCACCTCGCCACCGCCGCCCGCATCAGCGCCCAGGTGACGCTGACGAAGCTCGACATGATCGGATACTGACGAGTGACGGATGACCGGATCACGAAAATGACCCCGACCCCATTTTCTCCACACTGACCCCATTGCGACGGCGCTCATCCCGCCGGCACCTTCCGTGCGAGAATGAACTCCGCAATATCCAGCCGCGTCGCGATCCAGATGTCACGCGTGCTGGCTGCGGTCTGGACGATTTTCTCGTAATAATACGCACCGTGCGGACGGCCGAAGATATGGGCATGTGAGGTCACGTCGATTATGACTGGGCCTTCGCGCCGCTCTGCGATTCTTTTCAGGTGCTCTTCGAACGTCTCGAGCATCATGCGCGGCGGATTGCCGTACTTCATCGACGGCATATCGTTGACATCGGTCGAGAGCGGAATGGCCACGATTTTGCGCTCGCCGAACGTCTGCACGTAGGGAAGATCGTCGTCGAACACGTCGCCGTACCAGGTGTAGCCGGCCTCCGCCAGCAGCCGCGCGGTGTTGGCACTCGGCGTGCCGCGCGGGCTCAGCCAGCCCTTGATGCGCTTGCCCGAGACTTCTTCGAGCAGAGCCGTGCAGCGCTTAATATTCTTGCGCTCTTCCTCCTCCGCCATCAGCGCCGGGATGACATCCATCGCATACGAGTGCGACAGTATCTCGTGTCCCGCGTCTGCGACGGCCTTGACGGCTTCCGGCGTGCGTTCAGCCAGTATCGCGCTCACCATCACGCTCGCCTTGGTGCGGTGGCGCGCGAACGCATCGAGCAAGCGATAGATGCCGCGCTTCGCGCCGTAGGCCGCCCACGATATCGCCATGTTGTCGAGCACACCGGGCGGCAGCGGGTTACCCATCGGGCTGATGCCCGGCGCTTTCCCGTCCGACCACGCTTCCAGGCAAACGTTGAAAACGACGGCGATGCGCTTGTCGCCGGGCCACAGCCAGTTTGCTTGCGTCATTCC
>CAYYZZ010000507.1:0-1577 GCA_964476235.1 uncultured Streptomycetaceae bacterium
CCGCGTCCGGCAGGGTATTCGGCCCCTCGGCGTCGAGCCTGCGCTTTGCCTCCGCCGTGCTGAGGCCCGGGTAGTCCGCTGCAGTCAATCGTCTCTCTTCAAGGGGGGTCAGGAACGCGGTGCTTCGCTGTCCCGCGGCCGGCCGCGCAGGTAAATCACACAGTAGACCAGCGCCACGAGGACGCTGCCGCCCACGATGTTGCCGGCGACGAGCAGCAGGCCCAGCGAGAAGCACACGCCGCCGGCCACGCGGGCGGCGGCGAAGCCGAGCGAGGCATCGCTCGCCACGAGCGTGAAATAAAGCGCGCCTATGCCGATGAAGGCGCCGGCGAGCATGCCGAGCATCCACAGGGTGAGCAACGGCAGCCGCGCCTTGATGACGCTGAAATCCTTGACGCGCCCGGCGATCTCCTTGGGCGAGAACGCGTCGAAGCCAAATATTTTCATGGATCACCCCGTTGAAGAGCCTGCCTTCAGATCCCGAAAATCCGCAGCACGGCAAAGTACACCAGGATGCTCAATATATCCTGGATGACCGTCGCCACCGGCCCGCTGCCGTAGGCCGGGTCCAGGCCCCGGCGGGCGAGCAGCCAGGGTAACCCGAGCCCGATCGCGGCCGCTGCGCTGCTCGCGGCGAATATCGATATCGAAACCGCGGCGGCAAGCCGTGCGTCTCCGAACGCCAGCAGGACCGGCAGGAAAGCGATCAGGCCCAGGGCCCCTCCGATCAGCATGCCGGTGCGCAATTCGCCGGCGAGCAGGTGTCCGATGCCGCTGCGCGTGAGCGACAATCCCCGCACCGCGATCGCCTCGCTCTGCGTCCCGACCGCATCCGCGAGATAGACCAGGCCCGGCACGAAGAACGCGACCGCGATGGTCTTCTCGAGCGTCGCCTCGAAACCTGCCATCACGGCGGTGGCCAGCGCGCCTCCGGCGAGTCCGACGAGCAGCCAGGGCAGGCGGTGGCGCGCGCTCCGCATTGGCGGCTCCTCGATCGCGTGGCGCGCCTGCACCGCCTCGCGCCGGATGCCTGCCAGCACGTGCAGGTCCTCGACGTGCTCGCGGCGGAGCGCCTGGAGCAGCGCCTGGGAGGGCATCACCCCGAGCAGCTTGCCTTCGCGGTCCACGACCGGCAGCGCATCGACGCGGTGATGCAGCGCAAGCGAGGCCGCCGTTTCCTGGTCGGCTGCGGGGTCGATGCGCGGGAAGGCGGGATCCATCGCCTCGCGCAAGGTGACGGCGCCATCAAGCGCGAACAGGCGCCCGATCGGCAGCGCGCCTACGAGCCGCCCCGAACCGTTGGTCACGCAGATGATCTCGACGCTCTCCGGCCTGTCGGCAGCGAGCCGCGCCAGCGTCCCGGCGACCGTTTCGTCGCCGCGCCCGCGTCCGACCGACGCGACGAGGTGCGCTCCAACCGTTTCGTGGCGCATCAGGCGATCTCGATGGTCTGGGCGAGCGACGGCACCTGCGCGCTCCAGCCCTTGCGGCGGATTTCATCGCGCAGCGCGCGTGCCGCGAACGGCTCGCCGGTCTCGACGAGATAGCAGGACCCGGTGACCTCCCCCGCGGCGCCG
>CAYYZZ010000508.1:0-1577 GCA_964476235.1 uncultured Streptomycetaceae bacterium
CGTCGGCGGCGGCCTGCGGGTTCTGCTGGTAATCCACCATGCGCAGCATGACCTGGGCATGGCCCTGGGCCTGCATCGAGCCGCCCATTACGCCGAAGCTCATGACTGGCTGGCCGTCCTTCGTGACGAAGCCGGGGATGATGGTCTGGAACGGTCGCTTGTTCGGCGCGACGACGTTGACGTGATCCGGGCGCAGGACGAAGCCGTAGCCGCGGTTCTGCATGCTGATTCCATTGACCACGATACCGGACCCGAAGCCCTGGTAGTTGGACTGGATGTAGGAAACCATCATGCCGGAAGCGTCCGCGGCCGTGAGGTACACCGTTCCGCCTCTCCCCGGCGTGCCGTAGCGCGGCTTGCCGGCCTTCTTCATGTCGATCAGCCGCGCGCGGCTCCTCAGGTATTCCTTGTCGAGCAGGTCGGAGTTCTTCACGCGCATCGTCGCCGCGTCGGAAACGTGTTCATAGAGGTCGGCGAGGGCGAGCTTCATCGCCTCGATCTGCAGGTGCAGGCTGTCGGCGGAATCCACCGGTATCGCGCCCAGGTCGAAGCCCTCGAGGATACCGAGCATGATCTGCGACGCTATGCCCTGCGTGTTGGGCGGAATCTCGTGCAGCGTGTAGCCTCGGTAGTCGTGGGAGAGGGGCTCGACCCAATCCAGGGTGTGCGCAGCCAGGTCATCGAGCGTCATTGCGCCGCCGTGCTTGCGGGAGTGAGCGGCCATGCTCTCCGCGAGATCGCCCTTGTAGAAAGCTTCGCCTTTCGTCTCGGCGATGCGCTGGAGCGTTTTCGCATGGGCCGGTGCGGTGAACTTCTCGCCCGCCTCCGGCGCCCGCCCGTGCGGCATGAAGTGCTCCGCGAAGCCCGGCACGTCCTTCAGATCCGGCACCTGCTTGGCCCACAGCCGCGCGATGGTCGGCGAGACCATGTAGCCGCCGGAGGCATAACGGATCGCCGGCTCGAACAGTTCGGTGAAGGGCAGCTTGCCGAAGCGTTTGGAAAGCTCGACCCACGCGGACACCGCCCCGGGGACGGTCACCGCGTCCCAGCCGCGCGTCGGCATCGCTATCTTGCCTTTGAAGCGGTCGAGGTTCCAGCCCGCGGGCGAGCGGCCCGATGCGTTCAGGCCGTGCAGCTTCTTGCCGTCCCACAGGATGCAAAACGCGTCGCTGCCGATGCCGTTGCTGGTCGGCTCCACTACGGTGAGGGTGATCGCGGTCGCGAGCACGGCATCCACCGCGTTGCCGCCTTTTTGCATCATGCCGAGTCCCGCCTGGGCGGCGAGCGGCTGCGACGTGGCGACGACATTGCGCGCCAGTATCGGCATGCGCTGGGAAGGGTAGGGGAAGTCCCAATCAAATGGCTTCATGATCGTGAAAAGCGTGATTCGTGATTCGTGATTCGTGATTCGTGGATTGATGAATTCAGCGCTCGACCTTCACCGTTCGCACGGCAGCTTGTTCTTCCAGATTCCGAGTGCTAACTGCTGAGCGCTATGGGTCGCTGAATTCATTGGGGCTCGATGCCCGCCGCCTTGACCACCTTGCGCCACTTCTCGATTTCGCTCTTGACGATAG
>CAYYZZ010000509.1:0-1561 GCA_964476235.1 uncultured Streptomycetaceae bacterium
GCGTAGCCGCACCACTCTTCGCGGTTCACGCGAAACAGCGTGAGCGCGAGCGTGAGCCTGCCGGCGGACGAGACTTCGACGTGCACCGGGTGGTCGTCGCCGGCACGGGTCGCGATGCGCTCGTTTTCCTGTCCCGTGACGCGTCCGTTGACGATGCTGGCTTTGCCCTTCTCGCCCGCCGCGACGTTCACCCATTCGGCGGCAAACTCGAGCCCGGGATACTCCTGCGAAGCCTGCGCGAATACCGGGAACGGGATGCCGCCTTCGACCTTGAGGTCGTAGCAGAGCGCTTCCGGCCCGTGGTGCTCGGTGACTTCATCCTTCAGGAATTGCGGCGAGAGCAGCCGGCGCAACCGCGCCTCGCACGCGCCGAGCTGCGGCGGGTCGCCCGTGATGGTCACTGTGGCGTGGATCAACATGCTTGAAAAGGGTGACTCGTTGCTCGTTACTCGTTGCTCGTTACGTTTGCAAAAGAACTCCGGACGCCATTCTAGGCTAACGGATAGAATGCGTCAGTGATCGAACCTTGCAGGAAGCCATGACATGACAAACACGCCTGACCAGCTGGAAACCCTGCGTGCGCGGATCGCGGCATTCGCCGCCGAGCGCGACTGGGAACAGTTCCATAATCCCAAGAACCTCGCGATGGCGGTGGCGGCCGAAGCCGGCGAGCTGGTCGAGCACTTCCAGTGGCTCACGCCCGCGCAGGCGGCAGACCTGCCGGCCGCAACGCGCAAGGAAGTGGCGCTCGAGTGCGCGGACGTCCTGCTGTTCCTGCTGCGGCTGTGCGACAAGCTCGACATCGACCTCGCCGCCGCCGCGGAGCGCAAGCTCGCCTTGAACGCGAAGAAGTATCCCGTGGGCAAGTCGCGCGGCCGCGCGACGAAATACGACAAACTCTGACTCCGTGAGGTGTGAGGAGTAAGGAGTGAGGTGAAGCGACGAAACCGCTAACCTCCCCTCACCCCTCACCCCTCTCTCCTCACGATGCTTTCTTACAGACATCTGTTCCACGCCGGCAATTTCGCCGACGTGTTCAAGCACGCGCTGCTCGCGCGTCTGCTGATCGCGCTCGGCGCCAAGGACAAGCCTTACTGCTACCTCGATACGCACGCCGGCACCGGCCGCTACGACCTCGCGCACGAATGGGCCTGGAAGACGCGCGAATTCGAGAACGGCATCAGCAAGCTGTGGGACCGTAAGGACATTCCCGCGGCCCTCGCGCCCTATATGGACGCCGTGCGGTCCGAGAACCCGAAAGGCCGGCTGCGCTACTACCCCGGCTCGCCGCTGATCGCGCTGAAGCTCCGCCGTCCCGACGACCGTATTCTGCTCACGGAACTCAACAGGACCGACTGCGCCGAACTCGAGACGGTCGTCGGGCGCGAGCGCCACGTGGCGGTGCACCTGATGGACGGCTACCAGGCGCTGAAGACCTTTCTGCCACCGCGGGAGCGGCGCGGGCTGGTGCTGCTCGATTCCTCGTTCGACCGGTTTGGGGAATTCGCGCGCATCGCCAGGGCGCTCCGGCAGGCGCACGAGCGCTGGGCGACCGGGATGT
>CAYYZZ010000510.1:0-1560 GCA_964476235.1 uncultured Streptomycetaceae bacterium
GAGCCATCGATGTCCTCGGCGCAGTCACGGATCCGCAGACCATCCACCAGTCGAAATTCTCGATGGGCTTCGTGCTGGCGCAGGTTGCGGTGAACGGGCGGGCGGGGCTGGCCGATTTCACGGAGCAGTCGTTGCGCGAGCCGCGCATGCGTGCATTCCATGACAAGGTGAAGATGGTTCTCGACCCTGAGATCGACCGCGCCTATCCCAAGCGCTGGATGGGACGTGTGGCGGTGAAGACGCGGGATGGGAAGACACTTGAGCACAAGATTGCGTCTCCCAAGGGGGATCCCGATAACACGCTGACGCGCGCCGAGCTGGAAGACAAGGCATTGCGGCTCGCAACTTACGCAGGAGGCGCGAGCGAGGCGGAAATGAAGAAGGTCATCTCGCGCATCTGGCGCCTGCGGGAGGCGCGCGACGTGCGGGAATTTCTTGGCGCACGGGGCGGGGTGGAGGCGGTTGACGATCCCATGGCTGATTAAGACCGGTGATGAGTGATGAGTGATGGGTGATGGGTGATGAGTGATGGGTGATGAGAGCGATCACTCATACAAGGAGTGTGGTGAGAAAAATTCTCCGGGGATGCTGTGCGGCAATGCTGGTGTTGGCGGCGGCTAGCGCGCTGGCACAACCCTATCCCGCAAGAGCGGTGCGGTTCATCGTGCCGTTCGCGCCGGGCGGGGCGAGCGACATCGTGGGGCGAGCGGCGGGGCAGAAGCTGTCCGAGATCTGGGCGCAGCCGGTTGTGGTGGACAATCGTGCGGGCGGGTCGGGACAGATCGGGACCGAAGCGGTTGCCCGCGCGGCGCCCGACGGCTACATGTTGCTGGTGGTCGAGCCGACTTTTGCGATTGCGCCGAGTCTTTTCTCGAAGCTTCCGTACGACACGCTGCAGGATTTCATCCACATCGTGCAGATCGGCCAGGGGCCGCAGGTGCTGGTGGTGCACCCGTCCATTCCGGTGAAGAGCGTGAAAGATCTGCTTGCGCTTGCGCGGGCGCGGCCGGGCGATCTCAACTTTGCTTCTCCGGGCACGGGCACGACCGGGCATCTCGGCATGGAGCTGTTCAAGCTGCTGGGCAAGATCAACATGGTTCACATCCCGTACAAGGGCGCGGGCCCGGCGGTGGTGGATCTCGTCGGCGGGCAGGTGAGCATCGGCCTCGTGAGCATTTCCTCGGCGTTGCCGAACATGAAGGCAGGGCGTCTGCGTGGGCTTGCGGTAACAAGCGCCAAGCGGTTCATTGCGGCGCCCGAGCTGCCCACGATCGCCGAGGCCGCGCTGCCGGGGTTCGACACGCTGCAATGGTGGGGCCTGGTCGCGCCACGCGCGACGCCGGCCGCTGTCGTCAACAAGATCGCGGGGGACGTTACGAAGCTCGCTGAACTGCCGGATGTCAGGGAACGCATGCTGACGCTGGGCGCGGAGCCGGTATCGAGCTCGCCCGAGCGCTTCAGCGCCTTCGTCCGCAGTGAGATCGAGAAATGGGGCAAGCTGGTAAAGGCCTCTGGCGCCAAAGTTGATTAGTGCGTGACGTGATACGGCGTGACGTGATA
>CAYYZZ010000511.1:0-1555 GCA_964476235.1 uncultured Streptomycetaceae bacterium
CGATCGACCTGCGTTACGCGTTCATGGTGACGCAGATGTTCCATCCACGAGTCCTCCAGGAAGTACTCAAGAAAGCGATCGGGCTGGGCGGCGTCGCGAAATACGCCCCAGGCAAAGGCGCCGTCGCGTCGGCGCGCCCTTGCCAGTTCCATCAGTGCGGACAGAAACTCAGGTGCCCGCTTGGGGTCGATCCGGTACTCCACGGTAGTCATGACGGGGCCGCGATCGTCCTCAACAGCACCGACGATAAGAGGTTGTGGCCAGTGCGAGGACGGACTCAAGTTCAATTTCCCGCCGGCCTGGAGATGAAATCGCGATATGAGCGGGATGCCGAGCAGTGCGCCCCCTGCGGCGATCAGAAGGGTGGGGGAAATTCCGAACTGACCCGCCGTTTGTCCCCAGAGCACGCTACCGAGCGCCATCGATCCGAAGAACACGGCGTTATAGACGGCAAGTCCACGCGCGCGCACCCAATCGGGCAGGGACATCTGCGCCGAAACGTTGAGGCTCGAAAGCACGGCAATCCACGAGCCGCCGGCGACCAGACTCGCGGCCGCGGCTGCAACAAACTGTTCAACTAATGCAAACGTCACCATCGTCACCGCCGTTCCGAAGGTTCCGATCGCGACGAGTCGGTCGGGGCCGAGGCGTTCCCGAATGCGAGGCAGGAGGAGTGCGCCGGCGACGGCGCCGGCACCAATGCAAGCGACGAGCACGCCATAGAGCTGCGCACCGCCTGCGAGGCTCTCACGTGCAATCAAAGGCAGTAGCGCCCAATATGCGCTTGCGAAAATGAAGAACACGATAGACCGCGCCAGTGTCGCCTTGAGCGGTCCGCTTGCGCGCGCGTAGCGCACCCCAGCGCGCATGGCGCTCAAGAACCGCTCTGCCGGCAGTTGTCGTGGCGGCACTGGTGCCGATTGCCACCACAGGAGCGCCGCGATTACCGCAAGGAAGCTCATGGCATTGAGCAGGAACGGCCACGCGAGACCCATACTGACAATAACGGCTCCGCCCAGCGCCGGGCCGATCGCGCGGCTCACATTGATGCCGACACTGTTGAGTGCGATGGCGGAAGGAAGGTCCTCCTTTGGTACCAGGCTCGGCACGATCGCCTGCCATGCTGGAGCGATCAGCGCTGCACCCACGCCCAGTGCGAACGTGAATGCAAGAAGGCCCATTGCGGTCATCTGCCCGCCGAGCACTACCATGCCCATACCTGCCGTTAGCACCACCATGCAGCCCTTTATCACGATCAGCATGCGACGCCGGTCGACGATGTCCGCGAGCGCACCCGCAGGCAGCGCGAGCAAAAAGACCGGCAGCGTGGTCGCTGCCTGCACGAGTGACACCATCAGCGGGGACGGGGCCAGGGTGGTCATGAGCCATCCCGCTCCCACATCGTGCATCCACGTGCCGATGTTCGAAAGCAGCGTTGCCGTCCAGAGCACGGCGAAAGTCCTGTGGCGGAACGGGCGCCACGCGGAGGCACTCGCCGGCGGCGAGGCTGCAGCAACGCCACGGTCTTCCACCATGACTTCAGCGCCCTGCCTGC
>CAYYZZ010000512.1:0-1555 GCA_964476235.1 uncultured Streptomycetaceae bacterium
TCGTCGCCACCAGCCCCGAGGAGACGGCGGCGATCTTCAAGGCGGACATCGCGAAGTACACCAAGGTCGCGAAGGCGGCGAAGATCCAGGCGGACTGAGTCCACAAGGGATGAGGGATGAGGGATGAGGGATGAGGGCGGAGGAAAGAAAAACCAAGGTAATTTTTTTGTCACCCGTATCTCGTCACCCGTATCTCGTCACCCGTATCTCGTCACCCGTAATCATCACTTATGAGCTGGAGGAGCCCATGTTTTCTAAACTGATCCATGCACTGATTGCATCAACCCTGGTCCTGTCGCCGGCTGCCGTGCTGGCGCAAACGTTTCCGGCGAAGACGGTGCGCCTGGTCCTGCCGTTTCCGCCGGGGGGTCCCACCGACCTGCTGGGGCGGACCATTGCCCAGAAGCTGGGCGAGCAGATGGGGCAGCAGGTGGTGCCGGAAAACCGGCCCGGCGCGGGCGGCAACCTCGGCCTCGAGCTCGCCTCGAAATCGCCGCCTGACGGCTACACCATGGTGCTGACCTCGTCGGTCATTGCGCTGGCTCCCGCGCTGTACGCCAAGCTCAACTACAAACAGAGCGATCTCGCGCCGATCTCGCTGGTGGCCGAGATCCGTAACGTCCTGCTGGTCCATCCCTCGGTGCCGGCCCGGTCGGTCAAGGAGCTGATCGCGCTGGGGCGCAAGAATCCCGGCAAGCTCAATTACGGCTCCGGCGGCGTCGGCACTACCACGCACCTCACGCCCGAGCTGATCATGAGCATCACCAAGACGCGGATGACGCACGTTCCCTACAAGGGTTCGGGCCTGGCGCTCATCGGGCTGGTCGGCGGGCACGTCGACGTGTTGATCATGGCTGTGCCCGCGGCGGCGGAGCAGGTCAAGGCGGGAAAGGCGCGCGCCCTCCTGATCCTTTCCACTGAACGCGCTCCCGTGCTGCCGGAGGTGCCCTCCGCGAAGGATGAGGGCGTGGAGGACTACATCGTGCGGCTGTGGTACGGGATCCTCGCGCCGGCAGGCACGCCGGCGCCCCTCATCGGCCGGCTGAATTCCGAGATCGTCAAGGCGATCAACTCGCCCGACCTCAAGAAGCGGCTTTCGGATGGCGGCGTCGAACCGCTGACCAGCACGCCGGAGGAGTTCGCGAAGTTCATCCAGGTGGAGACGCCGCGCTACGCGAAGATCGTGAAGGACGCGAATATACCTGCTCAGTGACCAGTGACTAGCCCTGAGTTGACAGTTGGGAGCCGTCAGTTGGCAGTAACTGCAAACTGTCCACTGCAAACTGCCAACTTTTTGTCCCTCATCCCTCGCTTATGAAGAAATCGCCGTCCATCCGGCAGTTGGCGCAGAGCGAGAAGCCGCTGGTGCTGCCGGGCGCGCACGACGCGCTGTCGGCGCTGCTCATCAAGCAGGCCGGCTTCAAGGGCTTCTTCATCGGCGGTTTCCAGACCGCCGGGGCGCGCTACGGGCTGCCCGATATCGGCCTGGCGCAGCTGGGCGAGTTCAGCGCCGCGTTCCGCGACATGACCAACGCCTGCGACCTGCCGGTGCTGG
>CAYYZZ010000513.1:0-1552 GCA_964476235.1 uncultured Streptomycetaceae bacterium
CCCCTCCTTGTCGAGGAGGGGTGCTCGCACAGCGAGCGGGGTGGTGCAGATCGAATCACGATTCACGAATCACGCTTTTTCCTGCGTTCGAGGAACGCGGCCATGAGCCGCCTCGGCTCGTCGGTCCTGCGCGCTTCGACGCAGGCCCTGATCCCCGCTTGCACGGCCTGAGCGATCGTCATGCGCTCCCAGTCGCGCACCAGCTTCTTCTGGAGGCGGATGGCGCGCGGGCCGGCCGCGATGATAGAGGAAACCCATTGCTCGACCCCGGAGTCGAGCCCTGCAGGCTCGACTAACTTTTCAAGAAAACCGCACCGGTAAGCCTCGGCTGCGTCAATATGATCGCCGGTATAGACAAGTTCCCTGGTTTTGCCCCAGCCGATCAACTGCGGCAGCAGGCATGCCTCCATGCCGGAAGGTATGCCGAAACGCACCTCGGGCATGCCGAACTTTGCCGTGGTGACGCCGATGCGCATGTCGCACGACGCTGCCAGCTCCATCCCGGCGCCGAAGCAGTAGCCGTTGATGCGCGCGATGGCGGGCACGGGCAGGGCGCGCAGGGATTCGCACGCGCGGTGGGTCCAGGTGTGCTCTTCCTTTGCCCCCTTGGACGTGAGGACCTTCATCTCGGCGAGATCGGCGCCGGCAATGAAGGACCTTTCGCCGGCGCCGGTCAGGACCGCGACGCGCAGCAGCTTGTCCCTGGCGAGCTGCTTGAAGGCCTGCGCCAGCGCTTTCTTGCCGGCAATGCCGAGAACGTTGCGCCGCTCCGGGTTGTTGACGGTCACGTACGCAACATGCCCCGCCTTGCGCACCTCGATGCGTATGATTACAAGTTGGTTTTGGGCCGACTCACGACTCACGATTCACGACTCACGCTCTTCGTGATCTTGCTGAGTGCAAGACACTCGGCAAGATCAGTTTACACATGGAGCGCCGCGTGTTCTGGAACAGCGAGCGCATCTTCTCGGTCCACGGCGTCTTGCGCGCCTTGAGCCCTTCCGGGCTTTCGAATGCATTCTTCTCGGTGAGTTCGTAGGCGGTCAGGTATTTTGGGCTGCCCGAGACGGCGGTGTAGCGGCGCGCGCGGATCACGCCGGGGACGGTGACGAGCCGGGGCAGGTGTTCCTTGTCGTACCACTCGTTGTACTCGTCGACGATGTGATCGGGGATGTCGGTGTGCACGATGTAGAGCCAGGGCGTGTCCTCGAGCGGCTTCTCGCCGACGTCGCGCATCAGCCGGAAATTCATGCGCTCGCGGTGCTGCAGGAAGCCGCCGATCCGGTGCGACCAAGGGGTCGAGTCGGCGATGTACTGTTTCAGGTGAGGGCCCGGCTCCACCGTCTCGTCCACCGTATCGTACCACGCCAGGTATTTCGGTATGGCGCCTTCGCAAGCGTAGCGCCGGCCGAGGATGAAGCCGGGCAGGGCAACGACCTGCGGCAGGTGCTCGGTGTCGTACCAGGCGTTGAATTCCTCCTCGCGTTCCGGCGGGACGTGGGTCCACGCCGTCATGAGTGCCGTGGCTGACGCCGTCATCGAGTGACGAGAT
>CAYYZZ010000514.1:0-1552 GCA_964476235.1 uncultured Streptomycetaceae bacterium
CTGTTCGAAACCTACGCCGTGACCATCATCGCCACCATGCTGCTCGGGGCGCTGCTGCTCTCCAAGCCGGAGATCGCGCCGCTCGCGGTCGCCTACCCGCTGGCGCTGGGCGGCGTCTCCATCCTCGCCTCCATCATCGGCTGCTATTTCGTCAAGGCGCGGCCCGGCGGCAAGATCATGAACGCGCTTTACCGGGGCCTGATCATGTCGGGTGCCATCTCCGCTGTCGGCTTCGCGCTCGTCACCTACTGGATGATGGGCGGGATTGCCGACCAGTATCCCGAACTCACTCCCGTGAAGCTGCTGGGCGCCGCGCTGGTGGGCCTGGTCCTCACCGCCCTCATGGTGGTGATTACCGAGTACTACACCGCGACCGAGTACGCCCCGGTGCGTCACATCGCCACGGCCTCCACGACGGGCCATGCGACCAACATCATCGCCGGCCTCGGCGTGTCGATGCGATCGACCGCCTGGCCGGTAATCGCGGTGTGCGCGAGCATCTACGCCGCGTACCAGATGGCCGGGCTCTACGGGCTCGCGATCGCCGCGACCGGAATGCTCTCCATGACCGGCATCATCGTCGCGCTCGATGCCTACGGGCCGATCACCGACAACGCGGGCGGCATTGCCCAGATGTCGAACCTGCCCAAGGAAGTGCGCGCCATCACCGACCCGCTCGACGCCGTGGGCAACACCACCAAGGCGGTGACCAAGGGCTACGCGATCGGCTCGGCGGGCCTCGCCGCGCTGGTGCTGTTCGCCGACTACACGCACGCCCTCGAGGCCGCGGGCAAGGCGGTGGAGTTCAGCCTGGCGGACCCCGCGGTGGTGATCGGGCTCTTCATCGGCGGCCTGGTGCCCTACCTCTTTGGCGCCATGGCGATGGAAGCCGTGGGCCGAGCGGCGGGCGCGGTGGTGGTCGAGGTGCGCCGGCAGTTCAAGGAGATCAAGGGCATCATGGAAGGCACGGCCAAGCCCGATTATTCGCGCGCGGTGGACATGCTCACGCGCTCGGCGATCAAGGAGATGATGATCCCATCGCTCCTGCCGGTGCTGGTGCCGATCGTGGTGGCGCTGGGCATGAACTGGCTGATGGGCCCGGGCGCGGGTGTGAAGGCGCTGGGCGGCGTGCTGATGGGCACGATCGTGACCGGCCTCTTCGTCGCGATCTCGATGACGACCGGCGGCGGCGCGTGGGACAACGCCAAGAAATACATCGAGGACGGCAACCACGGCGGCAAGGGCTCCGAGGCGCACAAGGCGGCGGTGACCGGCGACACCGTGGGCGATCCCTACAAGGACACCGCCGGCCCGGCGGTGAACCCGCTCATCAAGATCATCAACATCGTGGCGCTGCTGATCGTGCCGCTGTTGTAGAAATCATTTGGCCGCAAAGACGCAGAGAACGCAAAGAATCAGGTCCCCCGAGCGCAAGGGGATTGAAGGAGTGCTTCTGCAATCTCTGCAGCCTCTGCGCCTCTGCGGCTGGATTCAACAATGAAATATTCCTTCGAGGAGCGCAAGGTCGTCTGCAAGGGCGACTACTGGATCG
>CAYYZZ010000515.1:0-1551 GCA_964476235.1 uncultured Streptomycetaceae bacterium
ATAGGCGGTCTGTTGGCAATGCCGGGCGTGAACAGCGGTTTCAGCGGCTGCCCAGCAGTGTGTCGGACTTAGGTGTCCGACACACTGCTAACAGCAAAACCGCCCGCGAATTTCGAATGAAACCCAGAGTAAGGCCCTGATTAGCCTCCAACGGGCACGCGCGTAGGATGAAAATGTGGTTTTCACTGTCATTGACCCCGTTATCGTGCGGGCGGTTTTGCATAAGGAGTTTGTCGGCCCTAAGGCCGACAAACTCCTAGGATCTCGCTGTCGCTTTCGGCAAGCAGGAGCACGCACTATCCCTCAATCCGGCGCGTTTGTTCTGCCACCCGGTCTGGTGCGACGACGCGGCGTCACCCAATCGGCTTGCGGGCCTGCTAGAATCGCGCCGGATGCGGGTGTAGTTCAATGGTAGAACGGCAGCTTCCCAAGCTGCATACGACGGTTCGATTCCGTTCACCCGCTCCAAACAAAAAAGCCCCGCCACGGGGCTTTTTTGTTTGGAGTGTCGAGGATGGAGTGTCGAGTGAGGCAAGCCGAGAATGCCTTCCGACCGGCGCTTCCCCCTCGACACCCGACACTCGTCACTCATTCGAGCCGAATTCCCGCGGCTCGAATGACCTTGGCCCACTTATCAATCTCTGCCCTGAAGAAGCTGCCGAATTCCTCGGGACTGCCGCCGCCGGGTTCGGCGCCTTCGGCCTCCAGCCGCGAACGCATGTCGCCGGTATTGAGCACCCGGCCGATATCCTGGTTGAGCTTCGCGATCACGTCTTTCGGCGTGCCGCCCTGCACCGAGACGCCGTACCACGAATTCGCCTCGAAGCCGGGCAGGGTCGTGGCGACGGTCGGCACGCCCGGCAGCGCCGGAATGGGTTGCTTGCCGGTGACGGCGAGCGCCCGCAGCCGGCCGGACTTGATGTGCGGCACGGAGGGTATGGCGTTGCCGAACATCCACGTGATCTGTCCGCTGATCAAGGCTATGTTTGCCGGCCCGGCCCCCTTGTAGGGCACGTGGATCATCTTGACGCGGCCCATCTGGGACAGCATCTCTCCGGAGAGATGCGTGGACGTGCCGTTGCCGCCGGAGCCATAGGCGACCTGGTCCGGGCGGTTTTTCGCCAACGCGATCAGCTCTTTCACCGACCGCGCCGGCAGCGACGGGTGGGCGAGAAGCACATTGGAAGAGTTCGCCACGAGGATGACCGGCGCCAGGTCGCGCAGCGTGTCGAACGGCAGCTTGCGTACCAGCGTGGGGTTGGTGGTGTGGCTGGTGGACACCATCAGCAGGTTGTAGCCGTCGGGCGGTGATTTCGCGACGACCTCGGTGCCGATCACGGTCCCGCCGCCGGGACGGTTTTCCACGAAGACCGGCTGGCCCCAGGATTCGGTCAGCTTCTGCGCGATGACGCGCGCCAGGATGTCGTTGGGACCGCCTGGCGCAAATGGAACGACGATGCGCACGGGCTTGGCGGGGTAGGCTTGCGCTGCGCTGTTGACAGCGCCTCCCGATAGCATGACAGCGGCTGCGAGCGCCGTGCGCGCGGCCCC
>CAYYZZ010000516.1:0-1548 GCA_964476235.1 uncultured Streptomycetaceae bacterium
ATCGGCGTCATCGGCGGCACGTTCGATCCGGTCCATTACGGCCACCTGCGCCTGGCCGAGGAGCTGGGCGAGACGCTGCAGCTCGGCGAAGTGCGTCTCGTCCCGAGCGGCACGCCGCCGCATCGCAGCGCGCCGCAGGTCGGGGCCGAGCATCGCCTGGCGATGGTGCGGCTGGCGACGGCCGGCAACCCGCGTTTCAGGGTGGACGAGCGCGAGGTGCGCCGCGCGGGCCCCGGCTATACCTTCGACACGCTCACCGAGTTGCGCGCGGAAGCCGGCGGGTCGCGCCCGCTCGTGCTGCTGCTCGGGGCGGACGCGTTTCTCGAGTTCGCGACGTGGCACCACTGGCACGAAATTTTCAAGCTGGCGCACGTCGCTGTCGCCCATCGTCCCGGCTTCCCGGTGGAACGCTGGAGCGAGCGCATGCCGCAGCCGCTCGCGCGCGAGTACTCGGCGCGTCTCATGCAGCAGCCGCTGGCGACCCATCTCTCGCCCGCCGGGGGCATCGCCGTGGTCCCGTTCACGGCGCTCGACATCTCGGCGACGGCCATCCGCGACATGCTGCGGGCGGGCGCAAGCCCCCGCTATTTGCTGCCCGCTTCGGTTCTCGACTATATTCAATCGCACAAGCTATACGCCTAAGGATTAATGAGACTCGACAAGCTCACCAAGGCTGCAGTCGTGGCGCTGGACGACATCAAGGGGCGCGACATCGTGGTGCTCGACGTGAGGAAGATGACTTCGCTGTTCGACAAGATCATCGTCGCGAGCGCCGACTCGGCCCGCCAGGGCAAGGCGCTTTCCAAACATCTCCAGGACAAAATGAAGGCGCTTGGCGCGCGCGCGCACGGCGTGGAGGGCGAGCGCACGGGGGAATGGATACTGGTGGACCTTGGTTTCCTGGTCGTTCACATCATGCAGCCGGCTATCCGCAAGCACTACAACCTGGAAGAGTTGTGGGCACCGCCGCCGCGTGCCCGGCGCCGCCGTGCGGCCGCCCATTGACGGCGGTTTTCGGTCGTGAAGTTCATCGTGTTCGCGGTCGGCCACCGCATGCCGGCCTGGGTGGACGCCGGCTTCGTGGAATATGCCGGCCGGATGCCGCGCGAGGCGCGCGTCGAGCTCGTGGCGCTCAAGCCCGCGCCGCGCGGCGGCCCGGTCAAGCGCGTGCTCGAGATGGAAGGGGAACGAATATTGGCCGCGCTGCCCGCGGGTTGCGTCAGGGTCGTGCTCGATGAGCGCGGCACCCTGATCCGCACGATGGAGCTGTCGCGGCGCATCGCGCGCTGGCGGGAGTCGGGGCGGGACGTCGCCTTCATCGTGGGCGGCGCGGACGGACTGGACGCGGGCGTGAAGCAATCGGCGGACTGGGTATGGTCGCTATCCCCGCTGACGCTCCCCCACGGGCTAGCGCGCGTGGCGCTTGCCGAGCAGCTTTATCGCGCGCACTCGATATTGCACAATCATCCCTATCACAGGGAGTAAGAACCAGGATTGAGCCATTAGGATTGAGCATTGAGCGTGACTCGAATCACGTCGTTACTCAAT
>CAYYZZ010000517.1:0-1539 GCA_964476235.1 uncultured Streptomycetaceae bacterium
CCGACCTGCTGCTCGCGCCGATCCAGGAGACCGGCGCGGACGACGATCCGATCTATCGCTGGCTGCAAAAGCTCGAGACCGAAAAGGAGCGCCTCGAGAGCGGCCGCCTGCTCTACGTGGCTGCGACGCGCGCCCGGAGCCGCCTGCACCTGCTCGGCGATACTCGCCTTGCTGCCGACGGCGACGGCGTGCCTGAGCTGAAGCCGCCGGGCGAAAGAACGCTGCTCAACCCGCTCTGGCCCATGGTCGAGCCCGTCTATGCCGAGGCGGCGGCGCGACTGGAGCAATCGTACTCCGCTCCGGCGGAAGAGGGCGCGACGGAGAACGAGATCGATCAATCGCTGCGCCGCATCGTTTCGGGCTGGCAGCCGCCCGCGGCGCCACCCCGCGCCGCGTGGACACCGCCCCGGGACCCGGCGCGCGCGCGGGACGAGATCGAGTTCTCATGGGCGGGCGAGACCGCGCGGCACATCGGCAGCGTCGTGCACCGCTGGCTGCAGCGGATAGCCGACGACGGCCTCACGGGCTGGGATGCAGCGCGGGTCGGTTCGCTGCGGAAAACGTTCGGCGACGAACTGGTCGCGTGCGGCCTGTCCGCCGGCGCTGTGGAGGCCGCGGCCGGGCGCGTGGCGGCAATACTCGAGCAAATGCTGGCCGACGAGCGCGGACGCTGGCTGCTCGGTGCCCATAACGGCGCGCAATCGGAGCTGCGGCTCACCGGCACGGCCGAAGACGGGGTCGTGAATATCGTGATGGACCGGACTTTCGTGGACGAGCAGGGCGTGCGCTGGATCGTGGACTTCAAGACCGGCGTGCACGAAGGCGGCAGCGCCGAGGCCTTCCTCGACCGCGAGCAGGAGCGCTACCGAGGCCAGCTCGAGCGTTATGCCGCGCTCATGAAGGCGCGCGACAACCGCCCGGTCCGGCTGGCGCTCTATTTCCCGTTGTTGAAGGGATGGAGGGAGTTGGGGTGAATCAGCGCTTCACCACGGTGCGACCGGCGCCTCGCCCTTGATCGTCGTGCGGTGCATCACGCGCCGCTGCGCCGTGTCCACCTCGGTGCGGTAGTGCATGCAGCAGCGGTTGTCCCACAGCACGATGTCGCCGACCTTCCAGTAGTGCGTCCACGCGTACTTGGGCTGGGTTGCGTGCGCCCACAGGCGGTCCAGCAGCTTCTCGCTTTCCTCGTTCGGGATGCCGACGATGTAGTTCGACGGCCACACGCGCCGGCGGCCGAGGTAGAGCGCGCGCTTGCCCGTCACCGGGTGCACGCGCACCAGCGGGTGCGTCGGGCCCTCGACCTCCTCGGGCTTCGTCGGCAGCTTCACGCCGGGGCGCAGCACGCCCGCGCTGTTGCGGCTCGAGTCGTGCACCTGCGACTTGCCCTCGATCGCGCGCTTCAGGTCCTCCGGCAATTCTTCATAAGCGAGGACCTGGTTGTTGAAGGACGTGTCGCCGCCGCCGTTCACCGGCACCTCCAGCGAGTAGAGCATGCTGCCCGCGGGCGGCACCTTCACGTAGGAATTGTCGGTGTGCCAC
>CAYYZZ010000518.1:0-1530 GCA_964476235.1 uncultured Streptomycetaceae bacterium
CGACTTCGAGCAACGTTATCGACGGCCTCGAATGCGTGGGGCCGCTCAAGACCGCCGACGACATCGTCACACGCAAGCTCGATCTCTCCAGCGGCAGCCTTGCGCTGCCGGGCGGTCCGGGCCTGGGCGTCACGCTCGATGACGCCAAGCTCGCCAAGTACTGCCTCGAGATCAAAGCCGCCGCGTAAGACCAAAGTCAGGAAATGGACAGGATTCACAGGATTAACAAGATTCAAACTATAAATTACAAATCCTTTTCGAATTTTGATCCTGTAAATCTTGTAAATCCTGTCTATTTTCAGTTTTTTTCGATGAGCGATGAAACCCCAAGACAGCGGCTGCGCAAGCGGCTCGCGAGCGGCCCGGTGATCATTGCGCCGGGGATTTACGATGCCTACGGGGCGCGCATGGTCGAGCAAGCCGGGTTCGAGGCCGCCTACATGACGGGCAACGGCGTTTCAGCGAGCGTCCTCGGGCGCCCGGACGTCGGCCTGGTGGATCTCACGCTGCTTTCGCGGCACGCGCATCATGCGGCGGCATGCATCGGCATCCCGTTGATCTGCGATGCCGATACCGGGTATGGCAACGCGGTGAACATGCGCCACACCGTGCGGGAGTTCGAGGCGGCGGGGGTGGCGGCCATCCATATCGAAGACCAGATGACGCCCAAGCGTTGCGGGCACCTGCCCGGCTCGCGCCCGGTGATCGAGCTTTCCGAAGCGGTGGGCAAGGTCGAGGCCGCCGTCGCGGCGCGCCGCGACCCGGACTTCGTGATCATCGCGCGCACCGACGTGGCGTCCGGCCAGGGGATCGGCGCGGCGATCGAGCGCGCGAAGGCCTTTCATAAAGCCGGCGCCGACGTGCTGTTTGTCGAGCTCAAGACCAGCGCCACCATCCTCGAGGACATGAAGCGGATCACGGAGTCGGTGGATGCGCCGTTCCTGGTCAATATCGACGGCGGCGGCAGGCTGGGCGAACTGACGGCGCCCGAGATCGAGCGGCTGGGTTTCCGCATCGCGATCTATCCCGGTCTCGAGCGTTACGCCGCGGGCTATGCGATACGCGAGGCGCTGGGCGCGCTCAAGCGCGACGGCAGCACCCGGGCGGTGAGCGGCCGCATGTTTACCCTGCAGCAGTACAACGAAGTGCTCGAGCTCTCCGACATCGAGGCGTGGGAAAAGAAGTACCTGAAATAGCCGCCATGTCGCCAGGAATGCTCGGAAAGACAAAGCTGAACCACGAAGGACACAAAGGACGCGAAGGAAAAGCAAGAACAGGAATTGAACCGCCAAGACGCCAAGAGAACATAAAACCTAATCACGAATCACGAATCACGGGGTTTCAAATGGAAGTTACAAGGACGCTTGCTAAATTTATTGTTAGTCATCGCTATATCGATATCCCGGAAAAAGTGCGGCACGAGGCGGCGCGATCGTTTCTCAACTGGGTCGGCTGCGCGGTCGGCGCTTCGCGCCACGAGACGGTGGAGAACGCGCTCGCGGCGCTCAACGAGTTTTCCGGCCCGCGCGA
>CAYYZZ010000519.1:0-1527 GCA_964476235.1 uncultured Streptomycetaceae bacterium
TCGTGCTCGGCACGATCAGCGTCGCGCTCGCGCAGGAATTTCCGTCGAAGCCGGTGCGGATGGTGATCCCGATCGGGCCGGGGAGCAGCATGGACATCACCGGGCGGGTGGTGGCCCAGAGGATGAACGAGATCTGGGGCCAGCCGGTGGTCGTGGACAACCGCCCGGGCGCGGGCGGCAACATCGGCGCGGACGTGGTCGCGAAGTCCCAGCCCACCGGCTACACCGTGCTGTTCTGCTCGAGCTCCCTTGCGATCAGCCAATCTGCTTTCCGCAAGCTGCCGTACAGCGCGTTGCGCGACCTCGAGCCGGTCACGCAGATCTCCTCGCGCGGCAACGTGCTGGTCGTGCACCCGTCGCTGCCGGTTGGCACGGTGAAGGAGCTGATCGCGTACGCCCGATCGAAGCCGGGGCAGTTGAGCTTCGGCTCCGGCGGCGGCAGCGGCAGCTCGGACCACATGGTCGGCGAGCTGTTCAACCTGCTGGCGAAGGTCCAGATCACGCACGTGCCGTACAAGAGCGGGCCGCAGGCGATGAACGATCTGCTGAACGGCCAGCTCCAGACCTACTTCGGGGGGATACCGGTGAACCTGCCGAT
Source organism: uncultured Streptomycetaceae bacterium (assembly GCA_964476235.1). GTDB lineage: Bacteria > Pseudomonadota > Gammaproteobacteria > Burkholderiales > SG8-41 > SG8-41. The sequence continues at coordinate 599 of CAYYZZ010000519.1, forward strand.
GATCAAGGCGGGGAAACTCAAGCCGCTGGCCGTGAGCCTCGCCCGGCGCTCGCCGCTCTTGCCCGACGTGCCGACGATGATCGAAGCCGGCGTGCCGGGCTACGAGGTCAACGTCTGGTACGGCCTGTTCGCGCCGCGCGGCACGCCGAAGCCCGTCGTCGCGAAAATGGCCGCTGACGTGAGCCGGCAGTTGAAATCACCCGATTTCCAGGAACGCCTCACCGCGCTCGGCGTGGATGCCGCGGGGACGACGCCGGCCGAATTCGGGGTGCTGTTCAGAACGGAAGTCGAGATGTGGGCGAAGGTGGTCAAGGCGGCGAACGTCGTCCTCGATTGACTGACGGCGCGCGTCGAGGGGTGGAGCAGGGGCCCCAGTGATTTTCCGGGGATGCGACCCCCGGCGGCGCGCAGAGCGGCCGACGCGATAACGTCACAAGTTCATGATGACATGACCGAGGCCGCTGTCGACTGACGACTGACTTATGCTTTCGTGAAGGTGCTGCAGAACCCCGAGTGTCCCTGCCACAGCTGATTGACGACGCGGCCGCCTTTGAAGGTCAGCGTGCGCTCGCAGCGCTGCGGCTCGCTGCCCCCCATGCCCATGCCGGGCAGGCCGAAGGTGGCGCCAATGCCGCCTCCGCCAGAACCGCCGAATACGCCGACCGACGCGGGGAATCCTCCGGATCCCCCTTCGGATACCCAGGTATAGACTTGCGATCCGTCCGACAGGGTCGTCTGGCGCGAAGGCACGCCCCATCGCGACACGACTTCGTCGTAGGGGGTGCCCTGCCAGGTGCTCTTCGCCTTGTCGATGTCGGCCATGGTCGCGCAGGCCGCGATCAGGACGGCAAACAAGGCCGCAATACCGGGGCGCCACGATGTCTTGAACGTGCAATCCATAGCCGATGCCTCCTGGCCGACCATCATAT
>CAYYZZ010000520.1:0-1526 GCA_964476235.1 uncultured Streptomycetaceae bacterium
CGCTTGATGAAGAGGCCGGGCCCGAGCGAGCTTTCGTCCTCGTCGCCGACGACGATGTGGGTTGGCACCTTCAGGCGCGCGAGCTGGCGTCCCAGGTCGAAGATCGAGGGGCGCCGCATCTGCACCCCGCGCAGTGTGTTGGCATGGCCGAGCGCGGAATGCTCGGCGAAACGCACGAAGAACTCGCGGAAGCTGCGCGGGTCCTTGTTCTCGAGCTGGATGCGGTTGGGCGCCGTGCGGTATTTCTTCATGGCGGGCGCCAGGCCTTCGTGCATGAAGCTGCGCGCCGTCGCCGCACTCGCCTTGATGAACTGAGCGTGTCCCGTGGGGTCCGAGCCCGCGCCGGCGCTGACCGGCGTCAGGGACAGCGCGCGGCGCGGATAGCGCAGGCCGAATTGCAGCGTGGCGTAAGCGCCCATCGAGCAGCCGATGATGTGCGCTTTCCCGACACCCAGATGCCGCATCACGCTGGCGATGTCATCGGTGGCGGCCGTGTAGGAGTATTTCGAGACGGACGCGGGGACTTCCGAAGGCGGGTAGCCGCGCGCGTTGAAGGCGATGCAGCGATAGCGGCGGCTGAAATGGCGCATCTGCGCCTCCCAGCTGCGGAAATCCCCGGAGAACTCGTGCACGAACACGATCGGCGTGCCCTTGCCCGCTTCTTCATAGTACAGGTTTACCCCGTTCGAATTGGCGAATGGCATCTCTATCTCTTAACTCGTGACATGGTGATGCGTGACATGATACTGCGTGACGTGATACTTCGTGACATGATAGGGCGTGACTTGAAACTGCGTATTCAGTCAGGGGCCGCTCAACACCAGCTACACCTCACCATGTCACGCTTCACTTTGTCACGCCTCACCACGTCACGCATTATCACGTCACGTCTTTCGGCTCGCGCCGGGCAATCTCCGCCTGGTGCGCTATGCCTATGCCGATCAGTACCACGATGCCGCCGGCAATCTCGATCCCGCCCAGGGTTTCGCCTAGCAAGGCCCATGCGAACAACGCGGCCATTACCGGCTGCAGCAGCAGGCCAACGGAAGAAAACGTCGTGGGCAGGTGCGCCATGGCATAGGCAATGAGGCTTTGTCCCGCCACCTGGGAGATGAGCGCCAGTCCGAACAGCTTGAGCCAGCCCACCGCGGTCGCCGGCAGAATCTGCTCGCCCGACAGCAAAGCGACCGGCAGCAGCACGGCGGCGGTGACGAGCCCGCTCCAGGCCATGATGCTGGCAGTCGACGCGCGGCTGCGCAGCCGCGTGACCGTGAGTTGATAGCCGGCGTAGAACATCGCCGTCACCACGCCGAGACCATCGCCTATCAATTCGCTCCCGGAGAGGCGGAAGTCGCCGCCCAATAGCGCGGCCATTCCTGCCAGCGCGACGGCCATGCCGGTCACGAACAGGCCGCCGGGCCGCTGCCGGTACAGCAGCCAGACCGCGAGCGTGACGAAGATCGGGGCGAGGTTGGCGAGCAGCGTCGCGTTCGCAACCGAGGTGAGCACGATCGACCAGTGCCACA
>CAYYZZ010000521.1:0-1513 GCA_964476235.1 uncultured Streptomycetaceae bacterium
GCAGATTGACGGATCACTCACCCGCGCGCGTTGCGCGAGAACGGCTACGCCGCAACCACTCGGCAGGCGTGAGAACGCTGAGATCGGGCGAGCGCGGGAAGTCGCGCACGTTGCCAGTGACGATCGGGCAGAAGGCCGCGACGGCCGCGTCCACGAAACGCTGATCGTCAGGGTCGCGAGCGCGCAACCGGGAGGCGGAAGGCGCGATGAACAGCGCGTCGCCTCGCAAGCCGTCAAGGAGCGCCTGGATGCGCCTTGCATCGAAACCGAACTTGCGGCGCGAAAGAACTTCGGCGTACTCGGCCAGGATGCCCCGCGACACCACCGCCGTCTCATCACCTTGCAAGACCGCGGCGAGGACGGCGGCGGGCGGCCCATCCGCGCGGAGGACGCCCGAGACGAGGACGTTCGTGTCAACGACGAGCAGCACGCTTCGCGCGCGGCCCACGACGCGCCGCGGCGATTTCGGCGTCGATGTCCGCTTGCGACAGCTTGTCCACGCCGCGCCCGCGGGCCTCCTCCTGCAGCCCCTGCAAGGCCGCCATCGCGCGCGCGCGGCGCAGCGCCTTCAGGTCCTCCTCCATCCGTTGCGGCTGGGTGCGGGTGAGAATGGCGAACGGCTTGCCGTTGCGGGTGATTACGAGCTCCTTCTCGCGGTCCAGCTTGTCCCAGACCTCGGCGGGCCTGCTGCGAAATTCACGGATCGTGACGAAGTCCATATGTCGCTCACTTGGTAATCACATCGAGTGACATTATAGCACTCACTTCGGCACCATAGCGTGCTGCGGGTGCGTGCGTAAATCCGGTCAGACGCACGCCCTGCAAGACCTCGTTCCCTCTGGTCAATCAGGCATCCCGCCGCTTGCCGCGGTGGGGGTTTTGTTGCGTCGCGCTGATGGCATTTAGATTTTCCGCCGCTTTGAGCAATTCCCCGGCCAGTTCCGCGATCGGCCGCCGTTTGGCCCGGGCGCTGGAGCGCAGGAGCTCGAATGCCTGCGCGCGATCGAGGCGGTCGCGCTGCATGAGCAAGCCCACCACCATGCTGATCTCGCGCGAGCCGGCGAGCGCGGTATTCAACTGCGCCTCGTTCTCGCGCAGCTTCATGATGTCGCGTCCGCGCGCCAGCGCCGCCTCGATCGAAGGCACGATCTGCTGGATGTCGAGCGGCTTGACGAGATAGCCGAGCGCGCCTTCCTCGGCGGCCTGCCGGACGATTTCCTGGTCGCCGTACGCCGACAGGAACAGGAATGGGATGCCCAGCTCGCGCAATTTCCTGCCGAGCTCGATGCCGCTCATGCCGGGCATGCGCACGTCGAGCAGCGCTGCATCTGGCGCGTCGCGCGCGGCAGCGCTGAGCGCGTCTTCACCGCTCGCCGTGCCGGTTACGTGGTAGCCGGCGCCGCGCAGCCCTTCAGACAGCGCCGCCAGCACCAGCCGGTCGTCGTCCACCACCAGGATGTGCCGCTGTTTCGGTGCCTCCTTGCGCGCCGCCATTTTTCACTTACCCCGCAAC
>CAYYZZ010000522.1:0-1513 GCA_964476235.1 uncultured Streptomycetaceae bacterium
ATTACCTGGCGATGGCGACGCTCGGCATGGGCATCATCATTTCGATCGTGATCGTGACCGAGGATCGCCTCACGGGCGGGCCCGACGGGATGAGCGTGCCCGCGTTCACGCTGTTCGGGCTGCGCCTGGCGGGCGAGCGCGCCTGGTACTGGATCATCGGCGCCGCGCTGCTGGCGGCCGTGTGGATCGCGCTTAACCTGATCGAATCGCCGGCGGGCCGCGCGCTGCGCGCGCTGCACGGCTCGGAAGTCGGCGCGCAGGTCTCGGGCATCGATGCAACGCGCGCCAAGGTCGGCATATTCGTCATTTCGGCGGTGTTCGCCTCGTTTGCAGGCAGCCTGTCGGCTCACTATTCGGGCTTCATCACGCCCGGCAAGGTCGGCTTTTTCCATTCCATCGAGCTGGTGACCATGGTGGTGTTCGGCGGCATGGCCTCGACCTTCGGCGCTGTCATCGGCGCCGCGACGCTCACGCTGCTGCCGCAGCTGCTCACGGTGCTCAAGGAATACGAGATGGTGGTGTTCGGCGCGGTGATGATCGCCACCATGGTGTTCCTGCCGCGAGGCTTTTTACCAAGTTTAGTTTTTGAATTGAAGAAAAAAAAGCAAAAATGATTGCGCCGCAACTTCGCGTCACCGCGCTGTCCAAGACGTTCGGCGGCGTGCTCGCGGTGGACCAGGTTTCGTTCGATCTCGAATCGGGCAAGGTGAACTCGATCATCGGTCCCAATGGCGCGGGCAAGACCACGCTGCTCAACATGCTCACCGGCGTCTACGCGCCCTCCGCGGGCAAGGTGGCGTTCGAAGGTGCGGACGTCACCGGGCTCGCGCCGCACCAGCTCGCCGCGTGCGGCATGGCGCGCACCTTCCAGAACCTGCAGATCTTCTTCAACATGAGCGCGCTCGAAAATGTGATGGTCGGGCGCCACCTGCGCGAGCGCGCCGGCTGGTTCGCGGCGATGCTGCGTTCCCCGCGCCTGATCGCGGGCGAACGCGAGAGCCGGGAGGAGGCCGCCGGGCTGATGCAATTCGTCGGCCTGGGCGAGTACCTCGGCGCGCGGGCCGATGCGATGCCCTACGGTGCGCTCAAGCGTCTGGAGATCGCGCGCGCGCTGGGAGGCCGGCCCAAGCTGCTGCTGCTCGATGAGCCCGCGGCGGGGCTGAACCAGACCGAAACGCAGGCGGTCAACGGGCTCATCACCCGGTTGGCGCAATCCGGCGTAACGGTGGTGCTGGTCGAGCACAACATGCGCCTCGTGATGGGCGTCTCGGACCACATCGTGGTACTCGATTACGGCCGCAAGCTCTGTGAAGGCACGGCCGAACGGGTGCGCCACGATCCCAGAGTCATCGAGGCCTATCTGGGCAGCGCGGCGCTCGCGTCATGCTAGAGGTCAGTGCCCTGACCAGCCATTACGGGCGCATCCAGGCGCTCGCGGGCATCGACCTGATGGTGCGGGAGGGCGAGCTGGTGGCGCTGGTGGGCGCGAACGGCGCCGGCAAGACGACGCTCC